>JAAUPO010000407.1 GCA_012033095.1 Synechococcaceae cyanobacterium RL_1_2
AATTTTTCTTCCCTAGCAATTTCCTTAAACGCTAGGGCTAACCCCGCATAAACATGGAAGATATCATCATCATGGCCAGACTTTTCCTTAATTAAAGCAATAGCTTGATACCAATTATTGACCGCATTATCATAGTTGCCCTCGCCATAATAGGCCCAACCTAACGCATGGAGATAGGCAGGATTATCCGGATTTTCCCGCACCGCAGCTTGCCAAAATCGACGGACATCATCTAAAGCATAATTTTCATTCTCCATTTGTATTGCTTCCCATGCTAGCCTTCCCCGCACAAAACTAACCTCTGATTGATTCAAATCCTTGGGAGAGACACTACTCAGCACCGCTCTAGCTTCGGTAATGGCCCCGCGATCGAGGAGCACCATCACATATTGAGTACCCTTTCAATATTTCCTTTTTCAAGCTCACTAATACCCACACTGGTGACTAGGGAGGTATCCACCTTAGCCAAACTTACGCGATCGCCCTCAGTCGAGAGGGAATCTATTTCCTTTAATGGTAAATTTAAAGCCTCCGCATTGGGCAAGGAGGAATTAACTTTTTGCCAAACCCAAAAACCAATTCCCCCTAAAGCCAACACCACCACGCTCACCCCTAGCACTTTCCATTTCAATTGTTTTTTAGCCCAGGAAAGCTCTAGATGCCGATAACTAAATTTACTAGCAGCAGTTTCATTATGTTCATCCGGGCTAGCCCCAGGGGTTGCCGGTGACTGGGGTACCTCCGTTTTTAAATCAGCGAATAAACTTTCCTCCGGTTCACTGGGCGGCGGTGTTTCCTCCTTCGCCATTACCACCCCATTCCCCACCGGTGCCATCGATGGAGAAAAGGAAATATCCGTTGCTACTTTGTGGTTGTCCTTGGCAAAATTAGGGTTAATTGCCTCCATGGTTTTACTTAAATTTTCCGCCTCCTCCGCTGCCATCATAATTAATTGTTCTTGCAGCGATAGACTTTTATCCTCTAAATTTGACTCATAGGATTGGGAATTATAATCATTAGTGATGGGGTCATTGTTCACTAACAAACCATCAAACAACGGATCAAGATACAAAATGGGCAAGGCCCAATACATCTGCTGAGCTCCATAGGCCGACATCAATCCCTGTCTTGCCCGCGTTAAACAAAAATCAACGGGGTAGCCCATATTTAAATTTCGATAAAGAATACGGGTAAGAATTAACGCTACTTGGTCAGGGATTTTCGCTGCCATGGCAATCACAGCCGGAATGCCCCGTTTAATTAAAATGCGGGATAAACTGGAGTCGTTAGTATTGGGAATGGAAATATCATCGCCACTATTACAGGAATTGAGCACAGCCAATTGAATGCCATTATTGGCGAGTAAACCCGCTAACTCTTCCCCCCTTAGGGTTTCGGTTAAGCCGCTACTCTTACTGACTAAATATAAATTTCCCCCTCGGCTAGCATTACTATGGCCACTGTAATGAAAAACCTGGTAGTGTTTTTGTTCGACAAATTCAATTAACTCTTCCCGACTAGGTTGCTCTAAAATGTCTAGCTCAATGGCATGGGAGCCATCCCCTCGCTGGGATTTAAGCTCTTCCCTGAGATAGGTAGCTTCCGTTTTTAATTGTAAATTTTCCTGGTCATCTGGCCCGGCAATCACCATCAAGATCCGCACTGGCAAATCATGGTTCAGGTGTTTGAAAATATTAGAATTACCTAGAAAAGAACGTTCTTGGTAACGGGAAAAAATTACTTCTGGCCCAGTGGAAACCAAACGACTTTGGCCAGGGGATTCTTGCTCCATCATTAATTCCCAGGGCAAGCTCAAAATTCTTTCGTCCCTACTGCCTAAACGTAACCGCAAAATGGAGCGATTATGGTTAGCAATTCCTTTCGCGATGATTAAACTATCTTTAACGGTTTTATTAAATACCGCATTGTATAGACTTAAACCTAGTTCGGCGTATTTTAATTCTAACCCGCTTAAGTCCGGGGACGACTCCATCGTATCCCCCGCAGACACCATTAGTCTTGATTTTTTTTCCTCTACGTACCTTGAGTTCCCATTTTGTTGTAACAGTTTAACTAGGGGATCATGGAACAACACCCGAGATTGATTGAGCCATGTGTCCACTGACCATTTAACCCGTTCTTCTGCGATCGGCACTCCACTTTCCGCCCTTTCCGTACGAATCAGGTATTCATCGTCTGTAATGGAGTTGATATAGACTTGGAATTCTTCAAACATGGTTAGGAAAGAGTGATGGTGATGCGAAAGGCATAGGGAGGGGTGTCTCTTAATGTTTGCACTAGCAGGACGTTTTTATCAGGGAATTTTTCTGGAAAAAGCTTAAGTTCTATGTCGAAAAGTTAACCTTAATTTGTTCCTAACCAGGGCTTAAATTAAACAATTCGATAATCATCAATGTACAGCTAGAACTCTAGAACTAGGGTTTCGATGGAGCGCGATTGCTGACGATCGCTGAAATTAAATCAATTCAATGTAATTTCAACGGCAGAATGTGGGTTTCAGGTCTCTATCACGCGGTTCTAGTCAAAGAGAGACCAATGGTTTCAAAGCTTGCTCGAAAAAGTGTCCGAACTATTAAAAAATTAAACACGTTTTAAATTTTAAACCAGTACCCGACTACGTAATTATTAATCGTAGAAAGAGCTAATTTTAAAGTTTTTCTAAGGTTTATTTAAACTTTAAAAACTTTAAACAAACTTTATTTTTGAAATCTGTTAAGCCTCAGATCAAGCTAGTTACAAACTTAGTAAACCGTATCGGAAAGTAACGTCACGTCAACACTTTTGACAATAAAGACCCAATAACCATTACTGCTTAACTGTTGGGCCATCGCGATCGCGGTATCCGTATCTTTATGTTGTCCAACTAACAAATAGGGACGACCCACAAAAGAAGTGAGGGCAATCGGTTGACTGGAGTAAGCTCGAAGCCCCTCTACTAAATTAGGATTGTTTTGATAATCCACTAGCACGGAGTAACCCTGCCACGCCACACGACGGGGTTTGAATTCCCTAGGGGCCGCAGGAGTAGGAGGAGTTTGAACCACCGTTTCAGGAAATAAATAGGTTGGGGTACGCAAATTTTGATTAAAATAGCCTTGCCATTGGAGGGCTTGGTCGCGACTAATGAAACCAAGTATTTTGGTAAAGTTAGAGCCTTGGCCTGATAAACAATCGGAAATATTTCCTTGAACATTAACCGGAAAATGGCCTCTCACCCAATTACGTTCAGTGAAGGTGGGGGTATTTACATATAAAACAATTTGACTGGTAAGGGGGCGAGTGCAATAGGTAGGATTAGATGAAACTTGGGCGCGGACAGATTTTGCCTGGGAAAACAGTCCTCCGATCATGACCAAACAAGAGCTGCCTATATATAACCAATTGTTTTTGACAAATTGCCTAATCCTAAACATGTTATTTGATCCTTTAGAGTTACCCTTTACTATAACCAGTTGCAGCATTAAAACAACATCGAAAAAAGATCCTTTGCTGAGGAAGTCTGCTTAATT
>JAAUPO010000408.1 GCA_012033095.1 Synechococcaceae cyanobacterium RL_1_2
TAACTATTACCTGGACAGAGCTAAGGCTATCGGTGCCTAAGGTTGATCTGCCTGATCAGTTAGCGACTATTGCTAATAATCCCCTCACCATAGAACGAGAAGACATCGATCAGCCTAATCATGATTTTGATCTTACCTTGGCTTCAGATTTAGCCTCAGACCAACCCATTACCTTGGAGGTGTTATTGCTAGTCCATGCCGACGGCCGCATTAATATTTACAGTGAGCCCATCAAAATTTTAGGTGGTGTCCTTACCCCCGCCCAAGCTTTAAACCTCGTTAAAAATATTCAACAGCTATCCTGGCAGTTTGTCCCCACCATCATGGATGGAGAAGCGATCGATCAAGAATATTACGCTAAAATAACTTTATCCCCCCCACCCTAGAGCACCATCAGGCCATCTCAAACCCCTAATATCCCTAGGGGCTGTCATCATTTAAACCTAAAACTTTAAACTCTTTTAGCTAAGGATTTCAGTTTAAAACTATATTTTTTCAACCTAGCTCAGGATCAACCAGGATGAACGTTTTAACGCGAATGAATGACATGCCCTAGATTAATCAACAAATATTTAATCCAAACTTAATCCAACTTAATCCAAAAATTTCACAAATTTAGTAAACTGCTAATTTATTTTTACTTGTTTCCCACCTATTTCTATTTTTCCCTGTTGATAAAGTTTTTTTTGTAAGTAAGCTTCCCCCCTACTGCCACCGTATTGAATTGTACAAAATGTGACTGTTCCCCCCCAACACCATAAGTACAATTACCCAAAAATTGATTAGGAGAAATATCATCTTGGTTAATGCCGCAGAAAGAGCGATCGGCGTAGTTTATGCAACTAAAATTGCCGGAGTGATCAGCCTATTTAAACAACAATTTCCCGATGCAAAATCCGATCTCAAACCATGGCAGGATGATCCAGAAACACGGGAATGGGTAGATCCCGACTCCATTGATATTGGTTTCCATTTACCGGGGTGGAGTCGTCGTTTTCAATGCCGTAGTATTTTGGTACAAATTAGATTTTTTGAGCCAGAAGGTCAGCCCCAAAAAATTCTTGGCTTGGAAATTGTCGGGTTTGATCACCAAGGCCAAGCCTGGAAACTTTCCACCGTTGATCAATGGAGTTGTGAAGGCCGGGTGGAACCTCACGGAGACATCATCACCAAGCTGCAAACCTTCGCCCGTCAGGTATGGGAGTTATTTAACTCTTCCCTTAATAGCAGCGATCGCTAATGGCTCCTACACGGCATTAATCTCATTACCCAAGTTATTCAAATTACAACCCATATCTCCCATATCTGAAGTCAAAAAATAATTCTATTAATATAGTCTTTTTAAATAATTAGGGGAAACAAATAGATCTGAAAACATTCCATTGAGAGGAACAGCCACCCCATACTAAATTAAATTGACTATAAATAATTCATCAAAAATTCATCAAAATAGAGCTTAAAGCATTTTATTAATGTCATGGGATTGTTTTTTGTGATCACAAAATCTTTATATAGCAATCCTAAATAGCTTGTGGCAATTGGGTACATTGAAAGCTAAGTCTAGTAAGGATCTTCATCGCGTGACCCAGTTAGGACTGCTATAAACATAACAGTAGAGTGAATTTACTTATGGTTAAGCAAACGAAAATCCTTGCACAGTAAAGAATTATAGGACTTAAACTTTTATCTGCAATGATGCAACCCGCTATAACATCGCAGTTGGCGAAGCATCAGCCTGCAATTTTTTACAATCAAGGACATTGTTCCATCGTACCTAGTTGATAGCAACTACCGTAGGAATATTGCGACCCGATGGTTATGGGGAATTAAGGAGGATTTTCGTAGCTCAAATGCTAAGTACTAGGACAAAAGTTGCGCCAAAAAACTTTAAATGGGTCTGAGAGATTTACCCGGTAAAGATTACAACCGATTTCGTTAGAGTACTTGTGTCGCAAGGGTTTAAGATTTTTGTCCTGTAGTTAGGCTCGAATGTCTAAAAATTGCTATAAGTTGATAATTAATTGGGAATTGGGGTAAATGGAGAATTAAATAATTAATGCAATAACTATCTATAGCGATAGGATTAAAACGTGTGGATAGCGATCGCGTTTATGGCCAATCATCCTAACTGGGCCATTAAGGGGAGATAATTTTAAGAAGTTTTAGTAAGTTCTAGGATGTTACTTTTTTTGAGTGTTAAATCACAAAATAGCAAAGCCGGCAAAGTAAACAATAACAACAATCTATGGTGGATTGATAGGGTTAACTTGCTCTGCTAGGCTTTAAGCTTAGGAATTTGATAGGTTTTTCCGCCTCTGCCATGACCATTAAGCGCCGCCAATTTTTTAAGCAAGCAGCATTTGCCCTCATCGGGCTAGGCGCAGGACTATCTATTAACAGACCTAGCCTGGCTTTGGGTCGTGATTATAAAAATCTGAATCAAAACCGATTAGGCCAATCATCCCCCCATCAAGGAAAACCAGAGCCATCCTATTCCCATGACCCTAAGGCCACTCCATCCAATGCCCAAGGGCAGGGTGGCCGGAAGGGTTCCCAACCAACCAAGACCCAACCGCAATCTCGCCCAAAGGATCATGGTGGCCGGCCAACCCATCACAATTCATCTTCTACCACTAAGCAACCAAGCTCCTCCACGAATCGCCATCGTGCCAGTAAGCGTTCTAACTTTAGCCAAAAAGAGGCTGACAATAGCTCCAGTTCATCTCAAAGGAATGCGAATCAGGCGAATCGCCAGTTGGGGTTAAAGTTTAATTGGAGTAATTTGAGGTTATCTGTACCTAATGTGGATCTTCCGGATCAGTTAGCATTTATTCCTAGTAATACTTTTAGGATAAATAATCCGAATTATCTCTCCCGTCTGAATTTACTAGGTAATCAGACCATTGAACTGGAGTTATTATTGCTAATTCAAGCCGATGGCAACATTAATATTTATCGCGATCCAATCAAAATTAGCAGGGGTGCTATTTCCCGTACTCAAGCTCGCAAATTGATTGAAAAGATTGAAAAATTATCCTGGCCCTTTACCCCTACCAAAATGGCGGGGGACGCGATCGATCAAGAATATTATGCTCAATTAACCTTAATTACTCCTTCCTCCGATGAGCCTCAAATCATTTTTAAGCCATTGTATAGCTGGATCGATTATTAAGGTTCCCCCTGTGGGCCTCTTACTACCTTAGAGCGATAGAGTCTAAGATCATAATGGTTACTACAGGTTCATTTTCCTCACCCCTTCGGAATCGGGGTTTACAAGCTTAGGATTAATTTCGACGGCGATATAGATCTAACCGATAGAGCGATCGCGCCCCACCTATAGCAATTAGGACTTACGCCCAAGCCCCTAAATCCCCCAAATTGAGGGGAATTGCTTGAACGAGTGTCCCCAAACATCATGGTTCCCAGGACAGAATTAAAATTTTTGCGTAAGTCCTGTTTGTAATGTTAAACAGATAATTTGTCATTAAGAACGTATTTGAAAATTATCAAATGTTGTTGAG
>JAAUPO010000032.1 GCA_012033095.1 Synechococcaceae cyanobacterium RL_1_2
CGCGATCGCACCAAATCCCATAACAAGCAGCACATTGCTCCACATAAAAAAGAAGGTTCCGTCGGCACATTAACCCTCTTCATATAATTGCGACAATCGGGGACAAAGGGCGGCTTTGACATCAAAATCCGACGGCGTGAAATTTAGAGGGATATCATAGTCAATGCTTGTTTGCTTAAACTCGACCCCTAGGGTTTCTAGCCATTGCTCATATTCATAGGCTCGAATCCAATGGCCTTGACACATACCACAATGGTGAGCAGGCAATTGATCGGATAAATTGATGGTATCTAATTGGGGACATTTACACTTAGGACATTCCATAGGGATAGAGTTAACCTAAATTGATCTAGATCTAGACAAAATTGCCATGGTAAAGGCGGTACTATTGGATAGTAGCCGATGATGGAAACAGAATACATTCAATCCTGTCTAAATCCTGGCAAGCTTTTAATTTTCTAAAGCCGCTGGCTCATCATTTTCCTGGCTATCTCCTATGGTAGGGCCCATGTGGTTAAGGACGAGGGCAATACCTAAACCGCTAGTAATTACCACCGTCGCAATGATGGCAATTAAATTTAACCGTTGTTTGGTTTTGACCAAATCATTTTCCAGGGTGGTTTGAGCTTGTTCCGATTTATTTAAGCGTAATTTAAGGTTGCTATTTTCTCGAAATAAAAATTGTTTTTCCTCCGTCGTAAAATCTAGCTGCTGTTGAATGTCCCCTAGTTGTTGCCGCTCATGCTCTAGTTCCTTAGAAACCTGTTCCATTTCCCAAGAAGGATTTTCTTGTTGAATTTCTAACTGCTTGAGTTTTTGATATTGGGCATAATAAAGCTGTTGGAGTTGGGTAATGGTGGCTTGATAATTGGTTTCGTCTTTCTTCCCCGTTTGTTGTAAATAGTCCATGATGCGATCGATCTGTTCTCTTTCGGGCAAGGATTCCAACTCATTAAGATTCAGGGGGTCAACTTCAATTTCTTCGGGTGGGTTGCCCATTGCCCCTTGCTCATTACGATCGTTTAAAGCGGATAAAGGTGCGAGGGGAATCGGGCCAGCAAATTTAGGTTCGTTTTGTTGATTTTTGTCCTTAAGGCCCCGTTGCAGTGCTTGTAAAGCTTTCGTGCTAATTGGCTCATTATCAAAATCCACCCTAGGCAACACGCTTGCCTCTGAAGGAATAATCGGATTATTCAAGCCATTTTTGACGGAAAATATATTTGGAGCTTTGTCCTGGCCATCCTTGGGGGAGATCTGCGTACTATCTTTGAGTAAGGGAATCGATGGGGGTAGTGGCGGGTTAGCTTGGGATAAATCTAAGGGAACAGTGAGGCCAGGATTCTTCAGGGCGGTGGCCTTAGTCGGCTGATTACGTGGGGCTAGAGAAAGGGTTGATGGGGGGGGAGATGGTGGGTTTATGGTCGCAACGGAACTATGGCCCACCAGGGGTTTCGCGGCTTTAATGGCCGGCTCTTCCGGGACATCTTTAAATTTGACTAATTCTAAGAGATTTAAAATCTTATTGGATTTGGTGGCATTGCTTTGGTTACTACCATTAACACCTGTCACAGAGGAATATTGAAGATTACCCCCAGGGCGATCGCTAGTAATGGCAAATAAGAAACTAACTACCACTCCGATGAGTAATAGAAAGAGGATGACTTCTGACATAGATAACGATAAACCTCTGCTCTAGATGTTAAATCTAAAGTTTAGTCACTAAAAAAGTTGCTGTCTAGAAATAAGTCTAAATCCTCATTAGGATCAACTGACAATAATTCTTTTGATCCTCCCCCTAACAGTAATCCCCCTAAGGCTCCGAGACCTGCACCTAATAACACTTCTTCCGTGGCGATCGCTCCATCCCCAGTAATGGCGGCTAAAATTAAGGCCGCAGTGGAGCCAATGAGGGTTCCTTTCAAAATATCATCGGTATTGGAACCACCATCCACCGTTTCCGTGGAAGTAATTACATTGGAGCTAGCTTTAATTTTTTTCTGATCACCATTTTGAAAAACAATATTTTTGGCAATAAATTGAGTTCCATCCTTGTCATCCTCTTCGGCCGGTTTAAAGGAACCCTCAATGATCGTCCCCACGGGAATGGCCACATCATTGGTGTTGTCATAGACTTTTTGGGTGACAACAACCTTAAAGTTTAGGGATTCATTTTTACCTAATAATATTTTTTCAATTTCTTGATCTTCGCTTCTGACGGGGATTTTAGTACCTTCAGGAATATAGTTATCGTCTTTATTTTGACGGTAGTTATAAACCCGATCACCAGCGCGACGAAACTCGTAGGCTTGGGCTCCATTGATCGCTACAAAATTAGTACCTAAAGCCAGGAGTAAAACCGCCGCACTACTCCGTTTAAACATCGTTAAGGTCGTCATGGGAAATATCCTCTCAAATAATCTCAATATTAAGTAGATATCTGACCTGACGCGGGGTCTTAACCATTGTTCCCTGGGATTAACCATGGAGCAAGGTCAGGACTTACGCAAAAATTTCGGGTAGTGCTAAAGCTGTAAGGATATTTAGACCCATTAGACCCAGGATAATTGATTATCAAGGGGTTTAATCTTCCTGAGCCTTACTTGTTTAGGACTACCAAATTTCGATTCTGTTCTGGGAACCATGATGTTTGGGGACAATCGTTCAAGTAAGTTCCCCAAATTTGGGGGATTTAGGGAGCTTGTACGTAAGTCCTAAAGGTCTAGCATTAACGCGATCGCGGATCGGATTAAGTGGGACGAAACTAGGAGTGAATTTGTACCAGGGAAATACGATGGAAATACCATGGAAACAAAATTGATTCTGGCATGGATTTAATTAAGGGCATCCAGATACTCGATCGCAGCTTCCAATTGGGTATCATAGGCATAGGCAAATTCCGTAAACCATAGGCCTTCATCGGAGTAAGGATCAAGGTTTTTCAGCCACTGTTCTGCTTGGCGTTGCAACTGTTTATGACGGCGTTGCTTATCTAGCTCCCGTTGTTTGATTTGTTCAACATTTTCCCCTACGTCCTTTAATTGTTTTTGTTTATGACGGTGGAGATCCATCAACTCATCAAAGGGATTGGGCCCATCATGTTCAGACCCATGATGTTGCTTGATTTCCTGTTGCTTGGTTTTAAATTGAGCCGCTAGATCCTCTAAACCGAGATCCGGCGTAGGGGTATTTTGTGGAATGGAATTTTGTTTTTGTTGAAACTGAGCGGCTAAGGCATCTAAGCCCGAATCCAGTGGGGATGTACCCTGGGCCTTGGAAGTTTGTTTTGCCTGGAACTGGGACTCGATGCGTCGAGCTCCATATCACTTTTATTACTTGGATTGGTTTGAGAAGCGATCGATTGCTCCTTAACAGGTTGGGACTGTAATTGAGCCATGATCTGATCCAATTTATCCCCAGGGTTTAGACCCTCACCTTGGTTCCGTTCCCCCTGGGTTTGTTGCTCCAGCTGACTCAAAAGATCATCAAGGGCCGGATTCCCTTCTGGTGCTGGGGAAGAAGAATTGTTTGAATTATGTTGGTGTTCCACTTGGCGTAGTAATTCATCAATAGGATCAGTCATGGTGCTTCATTAAAAGCCGATTGTAATTCTATGGTAACGATATTTGTGAACGGTTTACGACCTATTATCCATCTTATTTCTTGGCCCATCAATACAATGTATAGGGTATTAATGGCGGGACATCGTTATGGCAATTGCCATAGAAGTTGGAATTTTCAGAATAGAAAAAAGTCTGATCTCGTAGGGTTCTGACCATAGTCGAACGATCTTGATTATATAGCTATAGTCATAAATATCAGGACATTTATACCAGTTAAAAAGTTTATATAGTGGGCTTTTAAGGGTAATTGATCCGTTGCGATCACATGAACCACGGCTATATCGGCGATCGCCATAATTCCCCTTTGAACAGAAAACCCTAGGGTCATAAATTTTGATCCCCCTGGGTACGAGGTTGTTTATAAAATCAATTGCATTTGCCTTTTGCCTCCTAAATCCCCCAAATTTAGGGGACTTACTCGAACGATTTTCCCCAAACATCATGATTCCCAGGACAGAATCGAAATTGTTGCATAAGTCCTGCCCCCTTAAAAAAAGGGAAGCAATGTTTTTGATATTTTTGGGATTCGCTATAATACACCTGATCTAATACTCTGGTATGATAATAAGTAATTATTTGCTGATCTATCCATGACCAACTCCCCCAGTCTTGCCCCCGCTGTTTATCTTATTGGTGCGGGCCCTGGTGACCCAGAATTATTAACAGTCAAAGCCCATCGCCTGATCCAACAAGCTGATGTTATTCTCTACGCCAATTCCTTAGTCCCGGTACAAATTTTAGAAGATACCAAACCTGAAGCGGAATTCATTGCCACCGGCAGCCAAACGTTAGAGCAAATTGTGCCGACTATGATCGCCAGGGTTAAAGCGGGGTTGAGTGTGGTGCGTCTCCACTCCGGGGACTTGACCCTATACAGCGCAATTCAAGAACAGATCCAATTACTCAAAGCCGCTGGGATTCCATTTGAGTTAGTACCAGGGATTAGTGCTTTCCAAGCCGCCGCTGCTGATTTGGCGACGGAATTGACCATTCCCAAATTGGTTCAGACTATTATTTTGACCCGCATTGGTGGGGAAGCCTCCCCCATGCCCCCAACGGAGGAATTGGCCGCCTTGGCCGCCCATCAATCCAGTTTGTGCCTTTATTTGGCCGCCCGCCACGTTGATCGCGCCCAAGCAGAGTTATTAGTTCATTATGCCCCTGATACCCCGGTGGCTATTTGTTATCGGGTGGGTTGGCCGGATCAGCAATATTGGTTAACCACTCTCAACTCCATGGCTGAGGTTAGTCAAGAACAGAAGCTCATTCGCACCACATTATATTTGATTAGTCCGGCCCTTGGTTTAGAACAGACGGAACGATCGCAGCTTTACCACCCTAACCATCGTCATTTATTTCGTCGATAGTTATGATTGAACTCTTTGATCCCTATGCAAAAATTTTAAACACATCAAAAAAATCAAAACAAATTTAAAAACTTTAAAAACTTTAAAAAAACACCCATAGCTGAGCTACAGGTGATCTCTATGGATTTAGTAAAGTTCAACCAATTAGTCGAAATTGTGACCATGCTGGGAGGGAATAAGTTTTATTTAGGAGCGGGAAGCATTGGCCTCCAGGCTAGAAGCAAAATTAACAGTTACCTATCGATCAATTAGTCTTTTGATTTACCTTAACTGAGGACTTTCCGTGTCTAGGTAATGCCAATGATCAATCCCTTCAATGGTGACTTTGAGAGCATCGGATATCTCTTGGCAATGGTTTGCGATCGCAAAGGCAGAGATTCATTTTTAATAACAAAATTAACCACAGTTCCATCCGGTGAACTTTTGGTTTTATCAATTAAAACCTCGATCGTGACTAATTCAGAAAAAGCCACTTCCCCCGGTTTTTGGTTTTTCCCGACCCATTAAATAGTCATCGGTATCATAGATGATGTCAAAATCAGAGCTGCTTAAAATTTCAGTCAAGGACGGTTTAATGTCAGCTAGTGATTTTTTATAGTTAAAAGAATAGGTATAGCGGGACATAAAATAGCGACTATGGGATAGGGCAATCACATTTAATATTACACAATAGTCCTAAATAATCACGGGGGGCTATATATTTTTACTTCATATTTAGAATTCAAAACTAAGAGCTGATTGATAAAGACCCCCTGCCCCCAATTGTTGGGGGAAAATTTCCTAAAAATCACTAACTACAGGACAAAAACCTTAAACCCTTGCGACACAAGCACTCTAGTAAAATCGGTTGTAATCCTTACCGGGTAAAGCTCCCAGGCATATTTAAAGTTTTTTAGCACAACTTTTGTCTTAGTCGTTAGGAAAAATCATTAAAAGTCCAACAAATTTGGCGGATTTAGGGGTCTTGTGCGTAAGTCCTATTCATATTTAGAATTCAAAACTAAGAGTTCATTTATAAAGCCCCCCTGCCCCCAATTCTGGGGGAGAAATTTCTCAAAAATCATTAAAAGTTCACCAAATTTGGGGATTGAGGGGGCAAAATGTAAATTTATTTGACTTTATAAACGGCCTCTAAGGCTCTTTTATCCTTTTAAAATATCGTATTTTAAAAATCATTTATTGCTTTAAAAAACTGTGGAAATATTTAATCCCAATGGCATTACCCGCCCCAATGGCAATTTTTTTGGCTTCCCCTATCCTTGGCAAGATAGTGCTATTGTGTTTTTTCCTGTGCCCTGGGATGCCACTACTTCCTATGGAGATGGAGCTTGTCATGGCCCCCAATCCATGATTGATGCTTCGGTGCAGTTGGATTTTTATGATCCTACCGTGCCCCAAGCTTGGCAAATTGGCCATGGGACCTATCCCCTGCCCCGAAATTGGTTGGCCAAAAATTTAACCACTAGGGCGATCGCGAAGCAATTAATTGAAGCCCTTGAGGAAGATCCCACCGTCACTGATGAACCGAAGTTTAAACAACAATTAGAGTTAGTCAATCAGGCTTCAGGGGAACTTAACCATTATGTTTATCAGCAATGCCAACAATTTTTACAGGCCCATCAGTTAGTTGGGCTAGTGGGGGGAGATCATAGTTGTCCTTTGGGTTACATCCAGGCTCTGACGGAAACCTATGAAGGCTTTGGCATTTTACACATCGATGCCCATTGTGATCTGCGTCAAGCTTATGAAGGCTTCACTTATTCCCATGCCTCGGTCATGTATAACGTCTTGCAATTACCCCATCACGATCGCGTCCAGAGGATCGTACAGGTGGGCATTCGTGACTATTGCCTAGAGGAAATCGAGCTGATTGGCCAGGATCCTCGTTTGGTGTTGGTGAGCGATCGGGAATTAAAACATAACCATTACCTAGGCCAATCCTGGGCTGAGCAATGTGAAACCATCCTGAACCATTTACCTCCCTTGGTCTATGTTAGCTTTGATATTGATGGCTTAGATCCCCGCTTTTGTCCCCATACTGGCACTCCGGTACCGGGGGGGTTAGAGTTTGACCAAGCACTATTTTTAATTGAAATGGTGATTAGCTCTGGCCGGAAAATCATCGGATTTGATTTATGTGAAGTGGCCCCCGGCCCCACCGATGAATGGGATGCAAATGTCGGAGCACGCATTCTTTATCGTCTATCGAATTTAATGTATAAATCCCAGCGATCGTCAATTTAGGCCCCGGTTGATTAAACCCAGCATCAAGCCCATGCCCGTCGGGGGTTTCTTGGCATTGCTTAATTGGGCAGGAATTATTTCCTCTTCAATGAAAATAGGACTTAGGTACAAGCCCCCTAAATCTCCCAAATTTGGGGGACTTGTTTCAAAGATTGTCCCCAAACATCATGGTTTCCAGGACAGAATCTAAATTTTTGCGTAAGTGCTGGAAAATTCAAAGCTTTAGGGTTTTAGGTTGTAGGAAAAGGGAAAAATTGAAAGTCTCCGATTGGGTAAATCCTAATGGGGGTTCGCAATGAATTTAAACTTCAAACTTCAACCTTTAAACGTCAAACCACTCAGTCCCCATCAATCTAGCGATCGCCCACAGGATGGGGACAGGCCAACGTTAGGCATGGTGACCGGTTTCTGGGGAATCCATGTCCTGACCATTGCCAGCATTAGCCTCGTTGGGGTTTTGCCCTGGGGACTTGAGCCAATTCATCCGGAGGGTACGGCAGTGCCGCTGGGTTTCAGACCGGAAAACATTTCTGCTAACTGTAATGCTTCCAGGGGTCTGGTTTCCCGTAATTTATGCCATACCGATCGCGACATTAATAAACTATGGCTTAGGGGCTCAGCGGAAATTTGTTGTAAATATTCCTCTCGCTCCGGTTGATAATCCCCCGATACAATCTCTAGGGGTTGATCGGGATGGGCGGCTAACATTTGGGCAATTTGGTTTAACAGTTGGGGATAGAGCCAAGTATAGGCAGGGTGTACGGTTAATTCCAAACGATGGTGGCGGGCTTTTTCCTGGGCGATCGTTAATTTAAAATAACCGATCGCGGCTTTACGCTGGGGTTCAAATACGTATTTTTCAATAATTTCGGTTTGATTAAACCATTGCTTAACTCGATTGACCGTGCGATCGAGCAAACTCACTTTAAAATCATCCACATTGCGATCGTAAACCTGACGCAAGAGGGGAGGCATTGCACTGGTATCCAGTTGATAAAGCAAATGGGCATCAGGATTATTCACCGGTAACAAATTGGGTAAGTCCGGTTCTTGCACCGCCAAACTCTGTAAGGTTTCAGCCCCAATTAACCAATAGGTTAACTTCGCTAGGGGCTGAAAACCGCTTTCTCGATAGATGGCCAAGGTTTGTTTTCATTGACATTAACCTCTAATAACCAAGTGCGGGCCTCTAGCACCTGTTCAAAACAATGGCGTAAAAGCTTTACCCCTAAACCATGCAGTCCTAAGGCCAGGCAGCGATCTGCTCCTTGGGGATCAACTAAAATGCGATCGATACGCCAAGTGCTACGACTGCCATTAAAGGGAGAAATTTGCACAACCCCCTTAAACCCCCCCTGGCCCTCCGCTACATAGGCCATAAATTCATACTGGCAAGGATTAGGAAACCAGCTTAAAAGCTTCACTAGGGTGTACCAAGACTTCACTTGCAACAACTCATAGCGTAGTGCTGCTAGCTCCAGGGATTGCTGCTCCCCGTAATAATGTTGGGCTAACACCTCAATCTGATCTAGATCGTGATAGTGGATAGGGCGAATATTAGTTTTCGCCGGATGCAATTCATGCAAATTCATAGCAGGGGGTGCATAGCATTGGGTCAACCTCTATTTTAACGTCTTAAATCCTTTTCCGTGCTAGCTTGATGTTGTTAAATATTTTTGGTCTTGATTTTAAGGCACCCTAGCGCAGCAATCTAGGGCCCATCGGATTAACCACCATATTGCCAGCCAGTGCTTTCTAACAATAAAGGTTTCCCTTCTCGATGGCTGCCCGCACCGATCACTTCTCCAACGAATACGTGGTGATCCCCTTGGGCAACTAAACTCACCACCTTACATTCCACATAGCCTAGGGAATCTTGAATAATGGGACAACCAGTCTGTTCCCCTTCATAAAATTCCACTTCTGCAAACTTATTGCCTACCCTAGTTCTTGGTTTGAAAAATTGCGCGGCTAAGTCTTTTTGAGTTTCTTCCAAGAAACTAATCGCAAACTTTTCTGTCGCTACGATCATGTCATAGGAGGTGGTGCCTTCTTTCACACAGGCCACTACCATGGGGGGTTTAAAAGAGGATTGCATTAACCAACTCACCGTAAACCCATTCATTTCTTCTCCATTTCTGACCCCACAAATGTAAAGACCATGGGGAATTTTTAACAACATGTCTTTCTTTGCTTCTTCGTTTAACAAAATTTGACTCTCCTAAAAGTTATTAAGTACATCTTTCTATAAGGATAAGTTAAAGCTAAATTTTTATGTATAGGACTTACACACAAGCCCCCTAAATCCACCAAATTGGGGGGACTTGCTTGAACGATTGTCCCCAAACACCATGGTTCCCAGGACAGAATCGAAATTTTTGCGTAAGTCCTGATGTCGTTTAATCCCTCAACCCTCAAAGAGCGATGATTATCATGGGACGCGATCGCTCCAGGGAAAAGATATTTTTACCGTTACATCGCCGTAATAGGCCATGGCAAAAAAAATCTTTCTGGGTTAATCGCTACCGAGAAAGATTGGTGTCGTTAAGGCTAATCATTATTTACGCTAAAGGAAAAATAATGGGATTACGGCGTTTAAAATTACATTCTTTCGATAATTTTTTGCACAATTTGCATCCCAGTGACCGCTTGCCATCCAAACAAACCTAATAGGGTTACGTTTAAACTGATATGGCTGTAGCGCGCAATTTCGTTCCCTTTTTTCATCCAAGGTACTAGGGACGCAGATACCCCCATCATTCCTGTCATGGCTAAACCGGCTAGGAGGTGAGAACCAACAAATAATTTTCCGTTGTTAACATAGGTTACTGCCATGGCACCGATCGTGCCTAAAATCATGAGGGCAAGACAGATCGAGCCAATCTGATAATGTTTATCATTGAATTGCTTTTTGATCAGTTCTTTTTTGGTGGTGGCATCAACGGAACGAATGCGGCGAATTTGCCAACCACTATAGAGGGCATATACCGTTAAACCTAATAAAACCCACATGAGGAGGGGGTGACCAAATTGTGACCAGGTTTTAACTGCATCAGGAATTTCGATACTCATAATTACTGTTACTGCTGTAGGGAATAAATCTAAATTTTTTATAAATTCTTTACGATTTAATATAACTTAATCAATCAACCTTAAGGAATGAGATTATGCGAGATCAACAACCCCTAATTGCTCCGGAATTAAGGCTAGAGGAAGTCGCCCACCGCATTTTGGATAGCGGCTATATTGCCAGACAAGAATATTTGGAAATGATGACCCTATTTTTAAGTGATGACAATCTTAGCGATCGCGATAAATATTTAATTAACCAGATTTTTGACGAAGTGAGAGCGGGCTGTTTAAATTTCACAAACTAATGGTTGATTGCTCTGCCCGTTAACTACGATGGGATTGGGCGGAGGTAAGGGGAGTAAAACTTTTA
>JAAUPO010000033.1 GCA_012033095.1 Synechococcaceae cyanobacterium RL_1_2
ACCCAAGCACCAGTTCCCACTACCAAACTATTGCGGACAATGGTGGCAGGGACAGGGCTTTCCATCGCTTCATCTAACCATAGATGGAGAGGGAATTGGGCACATTTCCCAGCGGCCCGGCAATGAGGGTTAAACAAAGCAAAGTGGCTAGGGTGGGGTTCATTTTAGCCGTTGCCGCCCAATCCGCCAGACCGTCAAAATTCCAGGTTCCGGCTAGGGGTAATAAGGCTACAACCCCCATTAACAAAAACAAATCCCCTACCCGTTTGGTTAAAAAGGCATCCCTGGCTCCCGTTACTACCAAGGATTGGTTAAACCAATAACCAATCAAGAGGTAAGTGCCTAGGGTGAGAATTTCTAGAATGACGTAACTGAAAAAGAGGGAATTGCACAGTACTAAGCCACACATCCCCGCTTCAAACAGACCCATGGTGGCAAAAAATCTTGCCCAACCCCAATCCATCTCCAGGTACGCGATCGCGTAAATCTGGGCTAAAAAATTAATGCCCGTAATCAAAATCAACGCCCCGATCGTGATACTCGAAATATCAAGATCGATGGAGAGGGTAATATCCGCCGCCTGAAGCCAAATAAAGGAAGGTTTTTGGGCCGGTTGTTGCCAGGTTTCAACAAAAGCAAGACAACTATGGACAAAGGCCAGCAAAGTACAGAGGATATTTACATAACCCGCTGGCCGTGGGCCTGTTTTCCGATTTAAACCCGGCATCCAGAGGGCAGATAAACCCATCCCTAGCAAGGTATAGCAAGGCACTAGCCAGACACTCTGACTGAAAAAACTACTCATGTTAGGATGACGTTGAAATAATTTACGTAATAAAGCAAAGAAAAAAACCGTTCCCGTTGTTTTAATCTGCTGTGGTGCTGGGTATAACAGCCATTCTGCTCGGATTGTAGAAAGCAATATGAGCCATGACAACCCCAACATAGTGATCTGACACTAATCTTGATGGCTACTAAAACAAGAACAACAAAAATTAATGTTTCGCCCTTGGAGATTGATTGAGAACACCATCATTGCAAAAATAGAATTTAGGAGAATTTAGGTTTTCTTAACATTAAGTTGAGTGTAACAATACCATAGCTAATCGTCAATAGAGAAAAATATTGCCATAGCTTAAACTCTATATAAGCCAATCTAATATTCATCGGCCTGCTATCCTGCCACGGAAAAACCAGCACTTCTTGTTTAGATCTGATTTCTAAAGCCCCCCCCTGCCAACCATTCTGGGGGAGAAATTCCTGAAAAATCATTACAAGTCACCCAAATTGGGGGATTTAGGGGGCTTGTGCGTAAGTTCTATCAAATATTCAACTTAAAACTGCACTTTAAATACCCAAGACTGAGGGAAGCCCAAGCCCCATCAGAATAGAAGGTAATCTATACCCTGTATTTTTTAACGTTGTATCCTATTACTAGGGTCTGTCATCATTTAAACTTGAAACTCTTATTAGCTAAGGATTTCAGTTTTTCAAACTATACTTTCTGAACCTGGCTCAGAATCAACGTTTTAATGCCAATTGATGGCACTCCCTAATTTTTTCATTAGGGTGCACGGTGAATAGAAACTTGATCGCGGTAAGTTTGCTCTATCCAATCATTAAATAATTCATCTAATAAACGCTTGCGGGTTTGCTCATCCAATTGAGCAGACAGAAATTTTTCCAACTTAACAATGACATACCATTCCCCCACCTTCATTGGCGCACAAACTTCCCCCGGTTGGGAGGCCTTCAATGCCTTAGCTAAAGCTGGGTGCGGGGTATTTAATTCCACAGGGCCGATTAAGCCTCCTGTTTGGGCTTCGTTGCCTTCTGAATATTGTCTGGCTAACTCAGCAAAAGGCTCCTCATCCCCTACCACTCGAAAGTATAGTTCTTGGGCAATACCCACATCCTTAGTGCGAATCAACGAATAAATAACTTTATCTAATTGGGATTTCCGTTTCATAAAATAGGAATCCACTTTGATGCCCCAGGCCTGTTGTTTGTATTTATCTAAGCGTAAATTACGGGTGGTGACGAGGTTGAGTTGTTCCATGGTCAAGCCGTTTTGCTCTAACCAGACTTGAAGTTGTTCTAGACTAGCAATCTGCATTTGTTGCTGAAATTGGGCGATCGCGTTATTTTGTTCTTCTGGGGTACATTCAATATTCGCGATCGCTTGATTAACGATGGTTTCCTTCGCAAAATCCGGCAGCATCTGGTATTGGGCTAGCAAATCAAGAACCTTTTCCCCTTTAAGAATTTCTTCCCCAATTTGTAGAGCTGTGATGGTCATAAAAGAACAAATGAGCTAGGTGGCAACAATAAACAATATAGTATGGTTTCACGGCCCCTCGTTATTTCCTACGAAAAAATATAATTCCTTTGACCCTCGAAAGACCTCCTTCCTTAGCATTTTAGCTAGTCCAATTAGGAGCAAAAATCCTTTCCGTCAAATCAAACCACATTCCCCATGGTGCTTAGCTAGAATTCCTTTCCTTATTGACATCTCATCTCATCCCATCAATCAAATCCCACTATTTCATTATCTTAATTTATCAGTTTATTTATGCAGATTCATTGGGCTGTGTGGTCATTTATCGCCATGATTTCCTTTGCTGTCTTAACCCTGTTAGTAACCTTTTTAAGAAATTCAGGTCTCTCCACCGCTGCCACTGCTTTTTACTTTTTATTCCCCACTACGATTATGTTTGGGGCCCTACTCCTATTTCAAAACCATAGCTTAGCAATCCCCCCCCAATTCCATAAATGGGTGTTTCCCCTTGCCTTTTTCACGTTTACTGCTAACTATGCCATCATCACTGCCTTTGAATTGGCGGATAATCCCGGCTTTGTCAAAGTAATTGGTATGTTAGAAGCGATCGTGGTCACGATCGTCTATGCGGCTCTTCAACAAAACTGGCAAGACCTAACTTTACAAAAGTTAATTGGTACGATTTTAGCCATTTCCGGTGCGATCTTAATCAGTTTGGATTAGGAGAAAGTTTTAAGTTTTAACTACCACCATGGGTTCCATTAGGGTCACATCTGGGCTAGCAGGGGCACTTTGGGATTTAAAATATTGATACACCGCGTGGGAAATCTCCTGGATCAATGGTTTGGCTTGGGGATGGTTGTGGGGGCGACGTACCATCACCGCCACGACGTAGCGTTTGCCATTGGGCATATCCACAATCCCCGCATCCCCCAACACACTACCAATATCACCGGTTTTATGGGCAATGAGGGCATCTTTTTCTAGTCCCTGGGGTAAAAGGGTGTTGGTTTTAGTACCCCTCATAATGGTGAGGAAGCGATCGCGGGATTTAATATCCAAAATTTGACCATCATTGATTATCGCCAATAATCTAGCCAAATCCTCTGGGTTAGTCGTATTTGTCCCTTCTAAATCCGGTAGCAGGTTATTAAGGATCGTAGTCGTTAAACCCCACTCTTGGAATCTGGCATTGAGAACGTCACCCCCCCCCAATAATTTAATGATCATGTTAGTGGCCGTATTATCACTGATGGTGATCATCAGAGTTGCCACTTCCAATGCACTATACTCTTTCCCGATCTCTTCCCACTGCAGAGTGCCAGAACCGCCACCCACTACATCTGGAGTAAGGGGCAACATCTGATCGAGCCTAATTTTACCTTGATCAATATCCTGTAAAAATGCCACTAAAATCGGAATTTTAATGGTGCTAGCCGCCGAAAACGTTTCACTGCCAGCAAGGTTAAAGTAGTTATTATTATCAAGATCAATGGCAAAAACCCTGTGGATAATTCTTGATATTCCGGTTCCCCTAGCAGTTGTTGTACGATTTGGGCTGGAATGGGTAAGCTCGCCCCCAACTCCACTCCTTTAACTGGTTTCGTAGGGGAGGTGCCATTTTTTACTTGCTGACCTTCTTTTTGATCCACAGAAAAATTAATTCCACTTAAAAGGGGACTCGCAGGGTCAAAGGCGGACAGGGCAGTGCCAGCGATCGCGCCAATGCCAATGCCAAAAATCAATAATCTAATCCCATAGATAAATAAAGCCCCTGGCCCCTTCACTTTTTTTCCCACGGCTTTTTTAACACTGGGCTGGCGGCGACTAGCGGCTTTCAGTGGCCGAGGATTACTAAATTTGAGTTTAGAGTCTGCCCGTTTACGTTTGCGCCTGGGGGGATGGGGCCGATATTGAGCAGTTTCTCTCAAGTTCATGGACGGGTTAGAAGAATAGTTTTTTTTCTGAGGTTTAGCCACGATAGGAAAGGGAATAACGTTAGGAGATATTTGTTTGCTATAGACAGGAGCTGATTTTTTCATAGACTTTCCTCCCTAACTTAAAGCGACATTCGTCAAAATTTTTTTAACTATAACATTGACTGCTTTTTCTGTTGCGCTAGCTGCTTCAAACAACCTGATAAACTTAAATATTATCTCTTCTATTGATTAGTCTGATTAGTTTTAATTATTCATTTCTCCAAAAATCCTATGATTGATTGGTTGATGGCTCCCCTACAGTATGAGTTTATGGTCAAGGCCCTGGTGGTTAGTACTTTAGTGGGGGCTGTGTGTGCAGTGTTGTCTTGCTATATGACCCTCAAAGGATGGGCGTTGATGGGGGATGCTATTTCCCATGCCGTATTGCCGGGGGTAGTCCTCGCTTATATGTTCAATGTCCCCTTAGCGACTCGGTGCTTTTGTTTTCGGCTTAGGCTCAGTGATCTCCATTGGCTTTGTCAAAGATCAAACCCGTATCAAAGAAGATACCTCGATCGGTCTAGTTTTTACCGGATTTTTTGCCCTGGGATTAGTATTGGTTTCTAAAATTCCCAGCGATATTGATTTAATGCATATCCTCTTTGGTAACGTCCTAGGCATCGCCGATCGCGATTTAATTCAAACCCTGATCATCAGCGGAATCACATTAGTAGCGATCGCTTTATTTCGTAAAGATTTATTATTATTTTGCTTTGATCCAACCCATGGTCGCACCATTGGCATCAATACCAAAAGTATTTATTACCTATTGCTAACATTACTGTCCCTAACCATCGTTGCCGCCCAACAAACCGTCGGCATTATTTTAGTCATGGCGATGCTAATTACCCCAGGGGCTACCGGCTATCTCTTAAGCGATCGGTTTAATACCATGACCCTCTATGCCGTCATTTCCGGTATTTGTGCCAGTGTGATTGGCACCTACGCCAGCTACTACCTTGACGCTTCCACTGGGGGATGTATTGTATTAACCCAGACCATAATTTTTATCTTGGTTATGATTTTTGCCCCAAAATACGGTTTATTGGCCAAGGGTAAAACAACAGCAATCCGCAGCAACGTTTAAGTAACCATCCTAAAACCATAGGGTCGAAGGCTAAAGCTCTAAGGATATGTAGAACTGGGATATGATTGCCAAAGGTTTCAACTTTTATGATCCTTACTCGTATCCGACTATAGCCGTAGTTAATCCGATCGCCACAGACTCATCATGGTGAAAACCCCACGACGTAAACTTGTTAACCCTGATAGGACTTACGCAGTAGGGCATGCTCAGCGTTAATTTAGCTTAATTCCTAACCCCTAAAAGTTAATATTTACGTTCAATGGCGCAAGTCCTGCCTTACAAATGTCCTGATATTGATGGCTATAGCCATATCATACAAATCCGCAATATTAGGGAGTGTCATCAATTAGCATTAAAACGTTGATCCTGAGCCAGGTTCGGAAAGTATAGTTTTAAAATGAAATCCTTAGCGAAGAATAGTTTCAGGTTTAAATGATGACCGGCCCTAAATATTGCAATATTGCAAAAAATAACCTACCCTAATTGTCTTAATTTGATTTAAACAAATCACGATTGATTTATTACCCAACTCCATAAAACGGATTTGGTATCAACAATAGATCGCGCCATACCTCATATAGCAATATAGCAGTCCTAACTAGGTCATAACATCTAGATCCTTACTAGACTTAGCTTTTAATGTACTCAATTGCCACAAGCTATTTAGGATTGCCATAACACCTCGATCAAACCGGATTGATTTTACACGCCACTTTTCCCCAGGAACCATGGATTAAACTCTAGACAATGGATTGAACAGCGAGGATAGTTTTTTATTCTCAAACAATCAAATCAAATCAGCCTTTAAACCATCGTTAACATTGAACTTATTTTATTACAAAATATAACGGGACTTATGAGCCAAAAATGATTGGTTTTTTAGGTCTTAATTGGCAATTAATTTACATAATGAATTTCACTTTACAGAAAATCAAGTAACTCGATATCTAAGTAACGATTAAGCTTTATCCTGTGTAAATTCAAGGTTTATCAAGCCTTATGAAGTCACATGACTGGTGTGATCTGGCCCACATTTACTAAGTGATGGGGGTGATGATGACAGTTTTTTAAGGGTATGTAAATTACAAGTATAAAAATAAAATAAAAATCGATTTTTATTGGCAAAACTTATTTACGAAATTAAAGCATTTCAGTAATTTATTCAGTAATTATGCGGTTGATGATTCCCAAAGTATTGACTTAGTATTTATATTGTAGTTGTGTATCTTTATATCTAAAACTTATGTTAACTAGTCTTAAAGAGAATTTAGCAGTAAATTCATTTTCCAATTTCGTCAAAGACAGCCACGGGCTGAAGCCTTCCGACAAAGATTGTTTCAGCCAAGTCTTAATTATTATTGATGGATCGATCGCTCACCCCTTTGAGTTGATCGCTGGAGCCAAAGAACATGTTGCGGTTAGAACTATCTCTGCCGATGCAAATGGAATCAGCCAAGTTGCTGAGATCCTCAAAGATTACCCTAATTTACAGACAGTACATTTGATCGCCCACGGGATTGATCAAGGTATCCAATTAGGTAATGGGATTCTTACCGTTGATAACATTAACCACTACAGAAATGAGTTAGCCGCTTGGGCTCAATCATTAGACACCAAAGAATTAGTTCTATACTCCTGTGAATTAGCCAGCACGGCCCAAGGCCTTGCCCTAATCCATGAAATTCAGAACATTACCGGTGCTCACATTGCGGCCTCCGGTCAACTAGTGGGTAATGGTCAATGGAACTTCGATCGCAAATTTGGAGACATTGAGGTCACCTTACCTTTCACCTCAACATTATTAGATTCTTACCAAGAAACCTTTGTTAATTACGTTGTCACCACCCTGGAGGATGAAAACGATGGCGGAACAACCCCAGGAAGCGTCGGTAAAGGTCTTTCCCTGCGCGAAGCAGTTCGTTTAGCAAATGACTCAAAAGGCGTAGCTGATACCATTAGCTTTAATGTGTCTTCGATCGCGGCTGAGGTATTAGCGGCTGCGGGGGGGTCAATCACCGGCATTTTTGGTGATGCCAAACCCACCATTAATCTGAAACTCGGTAAGATTACCATTAGCGATACGTTGGTGATTAATGGTCTTGATCAAAATGCCCTCGGTAGTGCGTTAGGCAAACAATCTCAAAAATTAACCATTAGTGGGACCTCTGTCGATAACGCTGGTCAATCATCCGCCAACGACAACATCTTTTTAATTACCGATGGGCTGTCCTCCAGAATCCAAGTAACCCTGGACAACTTAATTTTTGCTAATGGTAAAACCGTTGGTTCTGAGCGTGGTGGTGCCATTCGCGTTATTAAAGATGACTTAACCGTAACTAATTCCGTCTTCCTTAATAACTACGCCAGCTTAAGTGGTGGTGCCATTAGTAGCGTATCCGGTAGTCAGCTCAACATCATTGATACCGTTTTTCAAAATAACAGCACTGATGGCCAAGGCGGTGCAATCTATATCACTGGGGTTAATAATAAACTTACCCTAGAGCGGGTCACCATTAATAACAACACTGGTACCCAAGGGGGCGGTATTTATTCCGTTGATTCGGAAGTTGTTTCCAATAACAGTACCCTCATTGGTAATCAGGCTTCTGCTGAAGGGGGAGCTATTTACACCAGTGCTAAAGCGACCTTTACCCAAACTAGCGTTAGAGACAACACGGCAACGGGCTCCGGCGGTGGTATTTATACCAATGGGGACGTAACGATCAATCAAGCGTCTGTCATCAATAATACCTCTGGTAATAAAGGTGGAGGTTTGTTTGCTGCTGGTAGCACCACCATTACAGAAGCTACCGTTGAAGGTAATACTGCCACTAACCAAGGGGGTGGTTTATACGCTACGGGTTCTACGGTTTTAACCAACGGGACATTTAGCGGTAACCAAGGGAAATCGGGCGGTGGTTTGTACACCACAGGTAACGCCACTCTGACGGTAGGGGAATTTACTGGCAATAAAGCCATCGATAACGGTGGTGGGATCTATAACAATGGTCAACTTAGTTTAGTTCAAACCAAAGTCACTGGTAACCAGGCGATCGGGGATGTCAGTGGATACAATAGCGCGATCGGGAATGGGGGCGGTATCTTCAACAATGGTACGGCATCCTTAACCACCGCTAGTTCCCTCGAAAACAATGCAGCGGATAGCTCCGGTGGTGGCTTGTTCAACTCCAGCACAGGTAGTATCAACGCACTAAGCGGAGTCAAAATCGATGGTAACACTGCTAATGATTATTCCGGTGGTGGTATTTTCAACGCAGGTTCAATCTCGAAGGCTAATATCCTAACCATCAGTAACAATACTGCCAAGAACTATGCCTATGGTGGTGGGGTATCCAATGCGGGGAATTTCACCATTGCTAACAGTTCTGTTTACAACAACAATGCCTATGGTGGTGGTGGTTTCTTTAACAATAACAGCGGTAATTTAACCATTTCCAATAGCACCGTTAGTGGTAACTCCTCCACCGGTAATGGTGGTGGGATCTTTAATACCAGTGGTACTGTGAACGTTAATAGTAGTACCGTCACTAATAACGCAGCAGCTAGTGGTGGTGGGATCTTTACCTTTAATAACGCTAGCACTACAAACACCACCAAATTAGTCAGCACGATTCTGGCGAAAAACGTTAATGATAGTAACGTTGCTGGTGATATTAGTGGCAAACCCGCGATCATTAACAACGCCGCAGATAAAAACTTTATTGGTGGCGATCCCCTGCTCAAACCCCTAGACAATAACGGTGGTGCCACAAAAACCCACCGCCTAGTGTATAACAGCCCAGCAAGAAATGCCGGGGTTAATACCAACGATCCTCTCCTGGCTACCCCCACCCCCCTAGCCTTTGATCAACGGGGGAACATTTCGGCTACCGAACAGTATGCAAGGGTCTTTGACGGAGCAGCCGATGTGGGTTCCTACGAACTTGCCGGTGAGATTGATGTTGAAAAACTCATTCGGGTACAACCCTTACCCCAGGTAATTCTAGGGGATACTTTTACCCAAGTTACCCAAAATAAATTCAATATCGCGATCGTGATTGACGTATCCGGTAGTATGGGTTGGGACTTTGCGGGGGGCAGAAGTCCTGCTCCTGGCCAATCCCGTCTTGACTATGCAAAAACCGCGATTAAAGCGTTTATTAACGATGCCATTTTCAGTACTGGCATTGCCCAAAACAGCAGTATCAGTCTAATTCCTTTCGCCTCCAATATTTACACCAGCGGATCTCGTGCCTATCAAACCTTTAAGCCTGGTAGTTATGCCTCTCTAACCGCATTCCAAAATGCTCTTAACACTAAAATTGATGGACTTTTAGCCGAAGGTGGTACTGAGTACGAAAATCCGTTAAGACGGGCATCTAATTGGATTCGGGGCACCATTGGCAACGATTTACCCGACACCCCTGCCGCTAACGCCAATAACCGTATTTACTTCCTAAGTGATGGTGCGGATAATAGCGGTTACAACATTGGTAGCGATGCCAACCTCGTAAAACTCTACGACGGTAGTATTCCTAATTTCCAAATTCAATCCTTTGGTTTTGGTAGCGGTGCTGACTTTAAACCAGACGAATTAGATTTAGTAGAAGTTGGTACAACCCTGCCATCCAATGATCCCAAACTAAACAATGGCTTAGCTGACTTTGCCACGATCGTCAATAATGATCCCAACAATTTATCCGACGTACTTCGCGCCACCAACATTGTTGAAGATTTAGCCGGCCAAGATTTACTACAAGGGGGTTATGGAAATGACATCATGATTGGGGATAACCTGGTCATGGATACCGCAACCCAAGCTACTTACAGTGGCTTAACCACGCCCCAAGCTAAATTTGATTTCATTAGAAATTATATTAATGGCTTAACTGGCAGTGCCCTTAGCCAATTTAACTCGACGGGTCAGTCTGACACCTTAATCGGTGGAGTCGGTGATGACATCATGTACGGACAAGGAGGTAATGATATCCTCATTGGCCAAGGTGGTTCCGACACATTATATGGCGGCACGGGAGCAGATACCTTCGTTTACGAAAGCGTTCAGGATGGAGGCACAACTTTTGACAGCATTATGGACTTCACGGTGGGAGTCGATAAAATTGATCTGTCCAACATTGGCATTACCACCAGTAATTTTGCTAGTAGAGTCCAACTAAATTCCTCTAACAGCGGTGGTAGCACTACCATCAATGTCACTGATTTGAATGGTGTCAGTAGAAATATTGCCCGTCTTTTTTGGTGTTCCCAACACTACGATGTCGATCAATGACTTCAAATTGTTAGGGGTGGGTCAACCT
>JAAUPO010000409.1 GCA_012033095.1 Synechococcaceae cyanobacterium RL_1_2
AATCCTTGCAGCGTAAAGCTCTCAGACCTATTTACCGTTTTTTGGCGCAACTTTTGTCCTAGTAGTTAGGATTTATAGTCTTTTTGAATAATTACGGGAAATAAATAGAGCTAAAAACATGCTATAGCAAGAAATGACCATCCCATACTAAATTAAGTTGACTATATTTTCATAATTTTATTATTGACAGGCTTGAACTCTCTCCAAAGGCGGTTTATAAAGTCAATTAAATTTGTATTTTGCCTCCTAAATCCCCCAAAGTTGGGGACTATTAATGATTTTTCAGAAATTTCTCCCCCAGAATTGGGGGCAGGGGCTTTATAAATTATCTCACTACGAGGAATCTGGGTCGTACTAAAGCCGTAAGGATATGTAACCATTAGGATAATGGAGTATCAAGGGGTTTAACCCTCATGATCTTTACCTGGATACAACTACCGTAATCTGATGTTCTGAATCTATTGTTCTATTTTCAATATTTACTATTACTGTTCGATTAATCGGTCTTGGGACTGATGCAAAGTTGAAGCCATGAAGCCATTAAATTGAGGAGCCGATTAGTCTTAACAATGATTTATCCTGATAGAACAAATATGATTACATTGGATTAGTGATATTCATTGTTTGAGGTTTAGTTATTTACATCAAACCGGCAATGGGACATATCACGATCGCCGGCGATCTTCCTACCCCGATCAAATTCAATATAGCTGACTAATCCTAATCCTTCTTTCTGAGTTGACCATGGCCATTCCCACCTTTACTGAAGCTAACCACGACCTCATCAAGCCCCTACGGAAACAACGGGATCAGGATCTAGTCACTCTTTTCCAACGTTACCCAGACCAGGGAAAATATTTTGTGGCCCTAGCTTGTCGTTATGCCCCCATCACCTATACCCTCATCAATCAAAATGTGCGATCGCCGGTACAAGCAGATTATCTATTTGCCTTGACCTGGCGACATATTTTTTACGAAATGAGGGGTCTGGTGATCCATCAACACCAATCCTTCCAAAACTGGCTCATCGACATGACCAGTATCTGCATCAACCAAATGGATATCCCCCCAGTAGAAGGTATTAACTATGATATTAAGGCTGCCCCTCCTGGTTTATGGTGTTATTTAGAACAGGCCCTAGACCTGATGCCTCCGGATATGAGGTTAATGTTGGTGATGTCAGAAAATTTTCGTTGGAGTGAAATTAGAATTGCGGCCTATCTCCAAGCCGAGGGGGAAAATATTGCCCCAGCAGAGGTAAAACTCAAGCTAGATAAGGGCCGCAAACTCTTGGAAGAATCCCTTCCCGATGACATTCAAGCCATTTATCTCCACCACTAACCATCACGATCCGATCTCCATAGTCATCGTCAAAGCCATAACCTGCAAACAGTGGCCTAAGATAGACCCCATGCAATATAAATATTGAAACTAGCCCATGGATTTACCCAAACTATTAGGATTTCAGTGGTTCAAACGCTCCTATGCTGCCATTTTTTTGGCCGGCCAAGTGACCCAACATTTAGTAATGGGCAAAATTAATCGCCGTAACACCCTAGAACAAATGGCATCGGTGGGGCCCGCATCTTTAATGATCGCCCTCGTTACCGCTAGTTTTGTGGGGATGGTCTTCACTATTCAGGTGGCGAGGGAGTTTCTTTATTTTGGGGCGGGGGGCTGCCGTTGGGGGGGGTCTTAGCCTTAGCCTTAACCAGGGAATTGAGTACCGGTGTTAACCGCAGTGGTACTAGCCGGTCGGGTGGGGTCAGCCTTTGCGGCGGAAATCGGTACCATGAGGGTCAAGGAGCAGATTGATGCCCTCTATGTCCTTAAAACCGATCCCATTGATTATTTGGTAATACCTAGGGTTTTGGCCTGTTGTTTCATGTTACCGGTATTAACAATCCTGTCCCTATTGGTGGGCATTTTGGGGGGATTATTAATTACGACAACCATTTATGATATTCCCCGATCGCTGTTTTTTAACTCTATCCAAAACTTTTTAGGAGGTTGGGATTTGGTTTCCGCCATTGTAAAAGCGATCGTGTTTGGGGTTTTAATTGCGGTGATTGGCTGTAATTGGGGATTAACCACGAATGGAGGTGCAAAGGAAGTAGGGGAATCCACCACCGCCGCTGTGGTTACATCCTTACTCGCTATTTTTGTGGCTAACTTTTTATTATCTTGGGTGATGTTTCAAGGTCAAGGTAATGCGATCATGAATTAGGACTAAACGTTTCACAATTTGGTATTTAGTTTCCATAATTATTCAAAAAGACTATAACCAATGGATCAAGCTCCATCACCTTACCGAGGGCCAAAGTGATCCAGATCAGGGTTTAGAGTTCTTGGCTTATGGCTTCAATAAATTTTTGCACAAAGGGTTTTGATCGACCGTAGCTCACGATCGCCACATCTAAATCGTAATGGGCGTATAGTTTTAACGCCCTAGCGATCGCGTCCATAATCCATTCTTCACGATTGCCGAACACTCCACCCCCCACTAGGGTTAAAAACACCTGATTATTGCCGGTGGCTAAGTAATTGAGAATCCCCGTAATGATCGTCGCCTCATAGGTACTCTCTAAAATTAATTGGGCAAAATTTTGCCAGGGGGGGAGGGTAGTGCTATGGGCACAATAGGCAATGGGTAAGCCGGAGCAATAGATTTGGGTCACGGGATGGTGGGGGGAAGGGAGATCGTGACATCGGTGTGCCATTGAATACCAATGCGCACCAATTGTCTTAATTCATCCCGTTGTGGGGCTGAAAGACTTTGAAGTTTTTGATCTAAAGCAGTTAACCCCCCCAGTTCGGCTAAGACATAGCCATTGCTCATCTGCCAATAATGGTGCTCATGGTTGCCGAGGGCTTGGCCTAAATCCTCTAAACAATTAATTTGATGATCCTTGGATTGACCTATCTGGCCATCAACGGGGACAAAATAATTGCGGTAAATCGTGCCTGCTCCCGCCGCGATCGCGCAGGTTGGGCCCTGGGTTCGGTCAAATTCATAACCGCTAATTCCTTCCTCTGGGGTAACTGTGGGGGTAACCATTTCCAGTAAATTAAATTGGGAAGCCACTTGAAACAGGCCATTGATATTGGCTGGATCTGCATGGAGCTGTTTCACATCCCCCACCACTTCCTTAATGGTAATCGCACCTGGAGCAGAGGGCTTGCTTTGTAGTTGTTGGCGTAAATCCCCTAGGGAAGGGATCTCTAGCCGACCACAACGCCAGCTCTTGCCATTAATCAGGGATGTTAAGCGATCGCCCTCAACCCGTAGATTTTGCCTAACCTGCTCCGGAGACTGTTCCTTAAAACCAGTTAATTTTTTAAACCAATTCATCGGTGGAACTCCATTTTATTGATCTATTAAAATCGATTAAGGATCGTGAATTAAATAACTTAGACGATGTCTAAAAATTATCAAATGTTGTTGACTCGCCCCCTAAATCCCCCAAGTTGGGGGACTTTTAATGATTTTTCAGAAATTTCTCC
>JAAUPO010000410.1 GCA_012033095.1 Synechococcaceae cyanobacterium RL_1_2
CCAGGATAATTGATTATCAAGGGGTTTAATCTTCCTGATCCTTACTTTTATAGGACTACCAATATTCTTATCAATAGAAAGATCATTCACCATCAGTTCAACAAAAGTTCAACAAAAAATCTCCAGTTTCTTGAGGAAAACGGAGATTGTTCTTTGGGTTCAAACTTTTCAAACGCAGTTTTTAGTTTATAGCTACTAGCAATATTCTTAGGAACATGGCTTCTGGTGGCTGAACAAGGATTGAAGGAAATTTTGATACCTCAATCATCTGAATGAAAGCCGCTATAAATTTTATAAATCCAAGAATGCATCTATCAAGAAGGCATCTACAACAACGTATGGATTCAGATCTAGGGAGTGTTATCAATTAGCATTGAAACGTTGATCCTGAGCTAGGTTCAGCAAGTATAGTTTTAAACTGAAATCCTTAGCTAAGAAAAGTTTCAGGTTTAAATGATGACAGGCCCTAGTCAAGGTAACCCATCAAGTAATAACTATCATCAATGTCATTAGAAGCAACGGGTCTATTACCCATTACGGTGTAGGAGTCGCTAATTTTGAGGGTACTAACTCCGATCGGTCTGTTGCCAGAGATCACCATCATTCACTAATTTGAAAACTGTCTGCCATAATTGGGCGTAAGCCACCTACTTCACTAAAGTTCGCTACCACTTTGAGGGAAGAAGCTTCAATGGGTCGATTGCCGGGAAGTTGGCCTACTTCATAGAATAATTCGATCGTCGAAGTTGCGCTGGAGGGATCAGGAATGGCTAGGGCAACCACTTCTTTGCCTTCTTGCTGTTGTTCCTGGGGTTTCTCGCTACTAGAACTAGTTTTCGTGAAACTATCTTTTTTGGCCGGGGGATTAGGCTTTTTATTCTCGTCAGACATGGTTTAGTCAGTGCTCCTTAGAAAAATAGTTAAATTTCTACCGATAAAAAAAATTGTTAAGGTATGTATAGTTAACTCAAGCTTTAGATAACTATATTTGGATTTCTTTAAATTAAGTCTAACTATATACTATCCCAAAGCTATCCCTATCCCTCCGGCCTCCCATTAGCTAATCTAAGCGGTTCTATCAATCTTTCCAATCTATGGCAAATTCCGTTGATTCTAATCGTTCCACCGTCCTTAGTACCATTACCACCGATTTTCACATTGGGTTTGCGCCCCTATCTTTAGAGCGGGTTTATGGTTTAGCTGAAAATGATGGTAATGGCGCGATCGTGGTTATGAGTGGGATGGTACGAAATCAAACCGATGGCCAAGCCGTGCAATTTTTGGAGTATCAAGCCTATGAACCGATGGCGATCGAGGTTTTTCGCCAAATTAGTGTTCAGATGCAACAACAATGGCCAGACCTTAACGCGATCGTGATTCACCATCGTATTGGTAAGCTGAAGATTAGGGAAATGAGTGTCTTGGTGGCCGTGGGGTGTCCCCATCGTCGGGAAGCATTTGAAGCCTGTAGTTACGCGATCGATACCCTCAAACATAATGCCCCAATCTGGAAAAAAGAACATTGGCAAGATGGCTCTAGTAGTTGGGTCAGTATTGGAGCCTGTGAGGAGAAAAATGAATGAATGAAATGAATGAATTAATTCCAGATTATTCCCCACCCAAACAAGTTTTAGTTTGTCAACATACTTCTTGCCTACGCCATGGGGCCGCCGCCGTGCTCAAAGCCTTTGAAGAAGCTGATTTACCCCCTAATGTAACCGTGGAATCAGTAGAATGTTTAGGGCAATGTAGCACTTCCCCCACCGTCAAAATTAGCCCTGATGAAATTTGGTATTATCGGGTGAGTATCGATGATGTTGCCGCGATCGTGGAAGAACATCTACACCAAGGCCAGGTAGTCAAAGCCAAGTTAAACCCTCGCATCCATTTTCCCTATGGATTTTAGAGCTGCTAATTCCATGGTTAAACCCAAAAACATCAAATTAGTTGAGTTTATCCCCTGCTGCCTTCCGTCTTTATCAACTTAAGATCCGTGGCCGTTGGTTGGTGGCGGTTATGTTATGGCTAACCCTTGGCCTGTCGGGGCTGTGGGGGCTACAAATAGAAATAGCCCGATCGCTCCATTTTTTTACCTGGGCTTCCCTCAAATATCTCTTTGCCTTTCGTCCCCTGCCTTCCCTACAAGTGATTCTCTGCCTTGCCCTAAGCTCATCAATTTTAGTGCGGCAAAGTGTGGATATTATTTGGGGCTTAACCTCCAAGGAAAGCTACCGCCTGGAACAGGCCTCTATTAAAATTATGGAGCAACCCCACCATTGGCTCTATCGTTGGTTTAAATCCCATCCGTGATCTACCCTATTCCTTTCAAAAAAAAGACCCCAACTTAAAATAAAGCTTGGGGTTTTTGAATTTAAAAATTAAATGTATTTGTTAGAGGATGTTTGAAAAGCCCCCCTTGCCCCCCACTTTGGGGAAAATCACCTAGATTTTAACCAATGAAATCGCCCAAATTGTGGGATTTAGGGGGCGACGTAACAACATTTGATACTTTTCAAACACGTTCTTAGGGTAAATCAACTTTATCAACTTCAAGTTTTATAGCAGTAACCAGAAAAGTGAAGACACACCAGAAGGCGCAAAATCTTCACCCTGTGAGGAGATCGATATATCATCGACCCTTAATCATCATTGGGGGCGCAGCGATAAAAACTTACAACCCTAGATTTTAGGAACAAAGGATTCCTTTTCTGGCACAGTGGTGTACTCAGAAACGATTTGTCTGAACTCTTCCCCGTCGATAGTTTCCTTTTCAACGAGTAAATCCACTAAGCGATCGACCACTAAACGATTATCCCGAACAATTTGGCGAGCTACTTGATGAGCTTCTTCCGCAATTTCCTTCACTTGGTCATCAATGCGACTAGCAATTTCTTCGGAATATTCTGCCCTAGACATTAAGCCATTGCCAAGGAATACCTGACCTTGCTGACCTTCTAAGGACACAGGGCCGAGGGTACTCATGCCGAAGCGGGTTACCATTTGCCGAGCCATTTGGGTCACCATTTGCAGGTCTCCCCCCGCACCGGTGGTAACTTCTTCATAGCCAAATACTTCTTCTTCGGCAGCTCTTCCCCCCATGGCACCAGCAATTCTGGCCATAAGTTGGGATTTAGTGGTTAGACCCTGTTCTTCGTTGGGGGTAAACCAGGTTAAACCTTGGGCTTGGCCCCTAGGAATTAGGGTTACTTTTTGTACAGGGTCATGGTCTTTTAGTAAGGTACCGACGATCGCGTGGCCCACTTCATGGTAAGCGATTAAAACGTTTGCTCTTACTATCAACCAGGGGAGTCCCTTCCATCCCAGCAATAACGCGATCGACCGCATCATCAATTTCGGCCATGGTAATGGCTTCCTTGCGACGACGGGCAGTCAAAATCGCTGCTTCGTTCAGTAAATTGGCTAAATCCGCACCGGAAAAACCAGGGGTACGACGGGCGATCGCTTCGAGGGAAATAGAACTATCCACTTTTTTA
>JAAUPO010000411.1 GCA_012033095.1 Synechococcaceae cyanobacterium RL_1_2
AATTCTTTAGATGATATTGTTTGGGCTATTTCGACAGAATCTAAGGAATTACTGTACGCAAATCCAGCCGTAGAAAGAATATCTGGCTATCCATTAGAGGATTTGTTGCATGATAAGCAACTGTGGATAGATGTTGTCCATCCCGATGATCGGCCCCAGGTCAACATCGTTTCTGAAAACCTGGCAAAACATAATATTAGTAAGGATTTAGAGTATCGTATCATTCGTTCTGATGGTTCGATCCGGTGGCTCCGCGATCGGGCGCGGGTAATCTACGATGACCAAGGTAAGGCTATCCGCATTGATGGCATTGCCACGGATATTACCGATCGCAAACGCATGGAGGATAAACTAATCCATGATGCCCTCCACGATAATTTAACGGGTTTACCAAACCGCACGTTATTTATGGATCGGCTCAACCAATCCATTAAACGCATTAAGCGAAAGGAAAGCTACGGCTTTGCAGTGTTATTTATGGATTTGGATAACTTTAAAGTAGTTAATGATAGTCTGGGCCACATCGTGGGGGATGAATTATTAATCTCCATTGCCCACACGATCCAACAATCCATCCGGCCCGTAGATACGGTGGCAAGGTTAGGGGGGGATGAGTTCACCGTTTTAATTGAAGATATTAAAAACGACGATGAGGCCATTGCCATTGCTAGCCGCATTAATGAAGAGTTGACCTCTCCCTTATACATTCAAGGCCAGGAAATTTTTACTAGTACCAGTGTGGGGATTGCCTTTAGCTCCCCCAACTATAAAGATGCCGATGAGATTTTACGGGATGCGGATATTGCGATGTACCAGGCTAAGGATGCCGGAAAATCTCGTTACGCGGTGTTTAAACAGACCATGCACGATGAAACCCTCCGGCGGGTGGATATGGAAAGTAGTCTGCGTCGGGCGATCATCAATCAAGAATTTGTGGTTTATTATCAACCGATTATTGCGTTGACTCAGGGAACCATCAGTGGCTTTGAGGCTTTAATTCGTTGGCAACACCCTAGCAAAGGGATGATCTCCCCCCAGGAGTTTATTCCGATCGCGGAGGAAACCGGATTAATTGTGCAAATTGGGGCTTGGGTGTTGGAGGAATCCTGCCGTCAAATTAACCATTGGCATGAATCGATCGCCCATACTACGGATTTAACCATGAGTATTAATTTATCTAGTCGTCAACTCAAGAAAAATTCCATCATTGAACAAATTGATGACATTTTAAATAGTACTGGGGTCAATAAACATCGCATTAAACTCGAAATTACCGAAAGTTTATTGATGCAAAATATTGAAACCGCCACCCAATTGTTAGAGGCAATGAGGGCGATGGGATTAAAGTTATCCTTGGATGATTTTGGAACAGGTTATTCCTCTTTGAGCTATCTTCATCGCTTTCCCCTGAATACCCTCAAAGTAGATCGTTCCTTTGTTAGTCGCATCGGGGTTAATGGGGAAAATTCCGCCATCGTCAACGCGATCGTGACCCTAGCCCATAGTATGGAAATGGATATTGTGGCGGAGGGCATCGAAACCAAAGAGCAGATGGATTATTTACGCAAACTAGGGTGCGAGTATGGCCAGGGATATTATTTTTCTGCCCCCGTGGATGGCCATAAAGCGGAACAACTGTTACTTGAACAAAAAAATTGGTTGGATTAGTCCGATCGCGATCGCTAAGGGGTCTTATCCCCAATAAAAAAATGCTAGGGATAGATTGACGATTAGACCGATGACGGGCCCCGGATTGCCCTTCGCCTTACGTGTTTGAAAAGTATCAAATGTTGTTGATTCGCCCCCTAAATCCCTCAATTTGGGGGACTTCATAGGTTAACCATCTAGGTGATTTCCAAAAAAAATGGGGGGGCAAGGGAGGCTTTGCTGCGATACAAAAAAAAGAGATACCACCACTGGGTACCCCTTGATGCATGTTCACAAATACGAATGCTCTAACGTTAGCGAATGTATTCCTTGAGGATGCTATTGCGATTAGGATGGCGTAGTTTTCGTAGGGCTTTAGCCTCAATTTGGCGAATGCGTTCCCGCGTGACATTAAAGATTTGACCAATCTCTTCTAGGGTTTTCATCCGGCCATCATCTAAGCCATAACGTAAACGTAATACATCCCGCTCCCGAGGAGAAAGGGTATCTAAAACGCTCTCTAAATCTTCCCGCAACAGGCTTTTAGAAACTTGATCCTCAGGGGTTTCTCCATCCGCTTCAATAAAGTCCCCAAGGCGGGAATCCTCTTCCTTACCGATGGGCGTTTCTAGGGAGATAGGTAATTGGGCAGACTTCGCGATAAACCGTAGTTTTTCGATGGTCATTTCCATATGGGCAGCAATTTCTTCCTCGGTGGGTTTACGGCCCATATTTTGGGAAAGTAATTTAGTGGTTTTTTTAATCCGAGAAATAGTCTCGTATAAATGTACCGGCAAGCGAATTGTACGGGATTGATCGGCGATCGCCCGAGTAATGGCCTGACGAATCCACCAGGTCGCATAGGTAGAAAACTTATAGCCCTTTTCATGGTCAAATTTTTCTGCTGCCCGAATCAAACCAAGGGAACCTTCCTGGATCAGATCCTGAAAAGATAGACCACGGTTCATATATTTTTTCGCGATCGAGACGACTAATCTTAAGTTGGATTGCACCATCTTATCCTTAGCCCGACGACCATAGAACAGACGACGACGGAAGGCTTGTAAATCCATTCCGACCTCTTGAGCCCATTCCCCATCATTGGGATTACGGTCTAGCTCCTCCGCTAAACCTTCATATACCCGCTCTAAAACTAATAAATCAGCAATCTTACGGGCTAATTCAATTTCTTCTTCAGCCCGAAGTAAACGAATGCGACCAATTTCCTGTAAATAAACTCGAATGGAATCTTCGGTATAGGGCTTTTTTTTGCTCTGTTCACGACGGGCGGCCGCAACCTTTCTTTTCTTGGTCTTAGCGGTGTCATCAGTGGCTTCTAAGTCCAAGCTGTCTGCGGTATCAAGCTCAGCATCAGTCATTTTTAGTGAGGAAGGGGTGAGTACATTCGTCTGTGACATATTAGTTTCCTTATGCTCCTTGGGTTGAGAGGGAATAAAAAGGGTTAAACAAATTTAAAACGTTAGGAAATTCGCTTGATTAAACTTGAATAAAATTTCAGGCAAGGCAACAGCCCAGTCTTTATAAAGCTAGCAATGGTTATGATGGATAAGCTATCTTCGTTAAAAGTTAAGCTGGGTTGATCAAAAATCTTATTCAATCCGTAAGATTTGGCGTTATTAACAACCAACAATTAGGTTTAAAGCGATTAGAAGCTTTTAATGATTTATGAATCATGCATAAAAGTCATTAAGAAATCATTAAGTTTTGCTTAATGTTGATAAAGACTACCTGATTGTAGCCTCAATAAACAAAAATAGCTCTAGTTTTTGCTAGTGTTATACTTTAATTTTGACATTTGAGCAGAAAAGGTTTCTA
>JAAUPO010000412.1 GCA_012033095.1 Synechococcaceae cyanobacterium RL_1_2
GATTTTGCTCTTTGCTATAGGCTGATTTCAGCTCTATTTGTTTTCCATAATTATTCCAAAAGACTATATTTATGCCTATAGCTATATCATTGGTGTGGCCTCAAAATTGCTGAAACCTCTATTGTTTGGTCGTAAACATGTACTACTATTTTGTGGGTGTTTATGGGCACAATGTGGGTTCTAAGTTGACTAAGGATCGTGAATTAAATAACTTAGAAATTTGTAGGGTATCCCTCAAGGGAGCGTAACCCATCAATATTTAAGTTTTAGATGTTATTAAATTCTTATTCCTAAGGATTAAATCAGGCGGTAATCCACGATCGAGTTTGGGAAAAGATAGGTATCGTTGGTTAGGCCGGTTAGGTCATCAATGGAGCCATCTGGTTGGTATATATTGAGTTCATATTCTCCCTCACCTGTATTAATAGTGGTTTTGTTGGAAATTTGGCGCACATTGATTATGTCCTTGCCTTCGTTGGCTTGAATAGTGGTGGTGCCTCGATGGGTGTTGTTCACATTGATGGTGTCGCCGCCTTTGCCTAGGAGGAGATTGAGATCGGCAAAGTTAACGTAATTAATTAGGCCTACCATCCCTAAACCAATAATTTGATTATCGGTGAGGGTGAGGAGGTTGGGAGTGGGATCGCCGGAATCATCGATGGTGAGGTTATTTGTGCCTAGGCCACCATCGATCGCGATCGCATAGTTGATGTTGTTTACGACTGGGGTGGCATTAGCGATGGTGACGCGATCGTTGCCGTTCCCAGCTCGAATAATGGTGGGGCCATTGATTCCTGCGATAAGGATGGTGTCATTACCTTGGTTGGAGTTGATGGTGGTATTACCGCCATGGGTGCTAGCAATGTTAACAATTTGTGGCCCGGTACCAAGGCTCATCTCTAGATCTGTAAAGCCGGCGTAGTTAATGGAGCCATTCATATTTAGGCCGCTGATGCGATTATCGCTGAGATCTAGGAGGGTGGGTAGGCTATTACCGCGATCGTCGATGAATAGGCGATCGTTGGGGCCATTACCGGCACTGAGATTAAGGAGGGCATTAATTTTAGCGAGGGTTTGTTGTTGGCTGCTGATGGTAACCTGGTTTTGACCTTGGCCCGTGCGCAGGTTAGTGATGCCGGCGATCGTTTCAATATAAATATTATCGTCCCCATCTCCGAGGGTAATATTACTGACCCCGCCATGGGTACTCGTTACCGTTAGGTTATGGGCCATCGGGCTGAGGAGTAAATTTAGGGTTTCAAAGCTGGCGTAATTTAACCAAGCCCCCATCCCTAAACCAGATAGACGATTATCACTAAGAACCGCAATATTATTGGCGAGGTTATTTTGGTTTTTGATGGTGAGGATATCTTGATCTCCTTCGCTTCCGCTAAGGTTTAGTACCCCATCAATATTGGTCAAGGTTTGGTTAAGATCGCTGACGATCACTTCATCGTTGCCTTTGCCGGTACGCACGGTGGTAGCTCCACCGGTTTTTTCGACATATACTTTGTCCAGGCCATCTCCACTATTAACGATGGTTTCTCCGAGGTGGGTATTATGGATATTGAGTATATCGGCTCCTTGGCCTAGGAATACTTCCACACTGGTGAATTCGGTATAGTAAACAGTCCCATCCATGCCAAAACCGAGAAGACGATTATCATCGATCGTGGCAATATTATCTTTGGTATCTCCGCGATCGCTGGCGATTAAATAATTATTGCCTTGACCACCGCTAACCGTGAGGAGATCATCCATTAAGTCGAGGGTTTCAAGTTCACTGGCGATGGTAACGGTATCATCATCATCATCGGTGCGGAGTAGGGTCTCTCCGGTGATACCTTGGATTTGTATTTGATCGGCTCCGGCGGCGGTGGATATAGTGGTGTAATTTTTATGGGTATTTTGAATGGTGAAAATGTCTCCACCAGAACCTAACCGTAAGTCTAGGATTTCGATGTCACCATAATTAATGGAGCCATCCATTCCTAGACCTAACACATTGATATCACTGAGAGTACCGATATTAGGGGTTATATCCCCCCGATCGTTAATGAGTACTTGATCCTGGCCCTGGCCGCCTGCGAGGGTGAGTAAACCGTCAATATCATCCACGAGATTATTGGTATTCTGAACGGTCATCCTGTCGTCCCCGTCCCCTGTTCTGACTGTGGTAATACCAGCGATGGTTTGGACAAATACGGTGTCATTACCGAGGGCGGTGGAGATGGTGGTGGTGGCTCTATGGGTACTAGCGACGGTGATTTGTTCATTGCCGCTACCGGTTTTGAGGTTGAGGTATTCGTAGGTTTCATATTGTATATAACCCCCCATGCCAAAACCTTGGATTTGATTGGTGGTAACGGTTCCTTGGTTATCGATCGTGTCACCATAGTCAAACACGTTGAGGGTATCCCGTTCGTCATTGGTTACGGGATCTTCGGTATCGCCAAAGGTAAACAGGATCGCGTCGATGTCATTGAGGGATCTACCAAGGTTATAGACATTGGTCACATCGAAGCCTGGGCCGTTATTGACGGTGGTGTTGGCATTAATGCGTTCTACATTAACTACGTCATCCTGTTCCCCGGTATTGATAAAGGTGAGGGCTTCGGTATTTTTGACGGTCACGGTGTCGCGATCGGTTTCGGTATTAACGTAGGTTTCTCCATGGGTGGTGAGAATAGTGACATCATCATCGCCGCCCCCAGTGCTGAGGGTACTCTTATTGGTATGGGTATCGAGAATGGTGAAGTTATCGGTATTGGAACCTAAACGGATTTGGAGGTCTTCAAAATTGGTGTATTGAATAACCCCATTAGCCCCTAGCATACCGAGGTTAGTGATTTGACCAGCATCGAGGGTTCCGGTGAGGGTTCCCACATCTTCTACGAGGAAGTAATCATTGCCCCCTGCGCCATCAATCACTAGGCTGGTTTCAATGCTGCGGCGGTTGATGGTGATGCGATCGTTCCCTGAACCGAGCTTAATGATCAAGGGATCGGAGGCATTGCGGCTATATTTCACCTCTTTATCGGCATCACCATCGCTATCTCCAGCATCATCTTTTTCGATCGGGTTCCCATCATCGTCAAGAACTTTAATAATGATGTTATAGGGGTTAACGTTAATATCAAGGTTTTTAGTCACACTACTAAAGTCAAAAATCCCTGTAGCCGCAACACTAGTGCTTAAGGTGCCGACCCCTCCAGCCCCACTGACCATCAGGGGAGTACCTCCGCCGCCAGTGGTTCCGCCGCTATCATCGCTTTTCGTCCAGCGATCGCTACCAAAATTATTATCAATTACCACATTATCCTGGGTGCTAGTGGTAATGCTATCGGCCCCTTCCCCACCATCGAGGTAATCCGCTCCGGCCCCGCCGTCCATGGTGTCATTACCCCTACCACCATCGAGGAGATCCTCTAGGATACCGCCTTTTAATTTATCGTCCCCATCACCGCCAATCAGTTGATTGC
>JAAUPO010000413.1 GCA_012033095.1 Synechococcaceae cyanobacterium RL_1_2
TGCCACCAACTTAGCTGCAGATCCAGCTCTTTGTGGGGCAACCACTGATGATAGTGGTTACGCTGATGCTCTTAGGGATGTGCTTAGTGCCCCAGCAACGGGGACAACAACGGTGTTCAGTAATAAAACGATTGTGAATAAAAACTACAAAATGAGAACTATCTTTGAGCCAACTCCGAATGCGCCATTTGACGTATTGGCCGTAACCTACGAAGTTTGGTTTGATGAAAATAAAGATGATGTGATTGATGAGAGTGCCGACCTTGATGAAAAGATTATTGCCCAGTTTTATACTGAAATCATTCCTAAGGCGGCATTGGGATGTGCTATTCAGTAACTATCAGCCACTAGGGTTTTGATTGGAGCCAAGCTACACTAACCAGTCTTTACAAGTAAGTTTCACAAAATTTTTAAATTTTATTTTAAGTTTACGTTTCAGTTTTATTTTCAGATTTAACTTTTAACCTTTAATAGTCCAACCCCACCCCTCCCCATTTTCTTTTGGTAACCATCATGCTTAATTTCTACTTAAATAATTTGCTTTTAACTGCTCGCAAGAGCAAGAAAGAAGACGGTTTTACTCTATTAGAGATTTTGCTAGCCATTTTTATCACTGGTTTTGTGGTTGCGGGGATTGGTACCGCAGTGATCTCGGTGATGGGTTCTAATGATAAATCCCAACGGGCGGTGCAACAGCGATCGGAGTTGAACCGAGCGTTTGCTTATATGGCGGAGGATGTGAAAGGGCGCGGACAGTTTTGGCCTGTGATACTAATGCGGGCACCGATTTAACATGTAATGCCAACGAAGATAGTGACTCAACAACCAATGATGTTTTAAGGTTAATTACGGATTCGGGTTTAAGGACAGACGATGCTACCCCCCAAATTATTTATAGTTTGGTTGACTATTATTATGGAGATGCCACGGGAATTTGGTCTAAACCTGGGGTGATCCGTAGAAGTGAATTAGGTAATTTTGTGTTGGAAGATGACATAAATCCTGGGACTTCTAAGATGTTTACGATCGATGGAGACAATAAGTCCACCACCACGGAAATTAACAACTATAGCGGTACAGCGGATGTTTTGATTGACTCGATCGCGAATGACATCGCCAATACGGATGCAACGAAAGGGGATGTAGCCCCCGTACCCACTTGTACAACAGGAACCCTATTCCAATTTGTTGACCCTGGGTCTGGGAGTGACCCTAATAACGAAATCAGGTTTTTGGGGATGTATTCGGGAAAACAAGTTTGTTGATGTTCATCTAGTAGGGTATTTGAGCAGTGAAGAACCCGACCCCAATAAGTTCAGAAGTGCTAATTTATTTGAAGTTAATAATGATGTCTTTGCCCGCACCTCAGAGGCTCCAACCGGAAGTATTTCTACAGCCATTAATGAATGTACGATTCCTAATTTCGTTGGGTTATCTGTCTCTGATGCTGAAGCTCAGTGGGCTAGCGCTAATTTCACAACCACCCTTGTTAAAAATCCTACTAGTTTAACCACGATAACCGACCAACGACCAGCAGCAGGAGTAAAAGGTGATTGCGCAAACATAATCGCGGTAGTGTATGACACCTCCTCCAATCCGGATATTGCTAAGGATGATACTTGTGTAGTACCGGATTTAACAGGGGTTACGTTCTCCGATGCGGAAAAACTTGGAGTGGGGCTAAATTTGAAGCTGCTTTAATTAAGGACCCTTCCCTATATAGCGCAAATACCCTGATTAAATCCCAATCGCCAAAAGCTGGGACAGAGGGTAGTTGTGAAAATATGCCCGCAACAGTGGCAGGGCCTTACTCTAGCTCTTCTAGTTCTACCACTTCCTCTAGTTCTACCACTTCCTCTAGCAGCAGTGAGAAGCAATGTACGGTACCACAACTAATTGATAAAACATTCAAGGATGCAGAAGATGCATGGAATGCGCGGGAATTTACTGGGGCGATCAGTATGGCATCTGGGATGAGACGTAACCAACCCATTAAGAGTGTAGCTATTACGGGAACTAATACCGCAGTTGTTGCCAACACCGAGATTCCCTGTGCTACGGCAATTACTGTTTTTCCGATCGAAAATAATTTCTCTAGTTCTAGTTCTAGTTCTGTTAGTAGTAATAGTTCAAGCTCGGTAACGAATAGTTCTAGTTCGGTGTCTAGTAGCAGTAGTATTACGATCAATACTGCACCGTCAACGCCGGGTACATTCATTGTGAGTGCGGCGGTTAGTCCGTTGGTTACCTGGACTGAGAGCCCTGGGGCTACTTCCTATGAGCTTTTTTCCTGCCAAGCTGTTCTTGGCTGTGACCCGACTGTCACTGGCTTTAAGGTTTATAGCGGTGATAAGTTAATCTACACCGAAGCGAATATTCCCACCAGCGGTGATAAGTATTGTTATGCGGTGAGGGCGGTTAATAGTTTCGGAAATAGTGATTTTAGCCGTGTTCGTTGTGGACTCAATTCCCCTGCGGCCCCGGTATTCCCACTAGGTTTAGTGTGACGGAAAGCTTAACTCCTGATATTACCTGGAGAGCTGCTACTAATAACGTTAGTTATGAACTATATCGTTGTGAAGCGGATATCAATGGTACTTGTGATGCTAGCAGTGGTACTCAAATTCAAAAATCTGATGTTCGTAGTTACACGGAAGGTACTACCCCCGCTGCTGGTAAGAAGTGGTGCTATGGGGTTAGAGGTCTTAATAGTGTGGGGGTTCAAAGTGGCTTTACTAGTACGTTCTGTGGTAATCCTCCCAAACCTGATGCACCAAATGATTTTAGGGTGACTGATACCTATTCACCTCGGGTGACCTGGGATGAGGTTAACAATCCTGGCGCTGATACCTATAAGCTCTATCGTTGCGAAACGGCGGCTAATGCGGGTTCCTGTAACCCGACAACCGTAGTACAAAATACTTCTAGCACCAGCTATCAGGAGTCTAGTGGCCCAGGAGCAGATAAACGCTTCTGTTATAGCGTAACGGCTGTGGCTGGGGGCGTGGAAAGTGACTTTTCTGCGACGGACTGTGGTGCAGAAGCTTTTCAGCCGGATACTCCAGATAATTTCCGTGTTAGTGATGAAATTCGACCAAACATTAAATGGAAGAAGGTTGACGGGGCAAGTTATGAATTATGGCGTTGTCAAGCAACGGGTAGCAATGGAACTTGTACTCCAACAGCGGGGCAATTTGGTAGTACATTAGCCTATTCTGGAGATAATCGGGATATCAACGAAGTGAATTTTCCCAGTCCTGGTTTACGCTATTGTTATCGGGTTAGATCCGTTGTTGGTTCGTTAACTAGTGGTTATTCTAGTGTGGAATGTGGGGAGGCAAACCCTCCTGCCGCACCTGCTAACTTTAGGGTTAGTAATCAGGTTAGACCCACAGTTACTTGGGATATTGTGACTGCGGGTAGTACCAATGCAACCTACGAGCTATATCGCTGTCGAACCGAGAATAATTCTTGCAACCCT
>JAAUPO010000034.1 GCA_012033095.1 Synechococcaceae cyanobacterium RL_1_2
CCTATAATCAATTCGATTTAGGATCGTGAATTAAATAACTTAGAAATTTGTAGGGTATCCTTCAAGGGAGCGTAACCCATCGATATTTAAGTTTTAGATGTTATTAAATTCTTATTCCTTAGCATGGGATTTTTGCTCCTGGCCATAGGCTGATTTTAGCTCTATTTGACTAGGGAGTGTCATCAATTAGCATTAAAACGTTGATCCTGAGCCAGGTTCAGAAAGTATAGTTTTAAACTGAAATCCTTAGCTAAGAAGAGTTTCAGGTTTAAATGATGACAGACCCTAGATTCCATATTGCCAAAGCGACCCCACCACTAAATAATGATAATGATTATTATTATCAAAATGTGCTGCGGGTAAAACACTCGACCCTAGGCGCACACCATACAAAAAATTAGTTTCTAAATAATCTAGACAACATTAATATTGTGATGAAAAAAATTGGTATTGGGGTTTTAGTGACCGAGCGATCGCGTTGGGAGGTAATGCTACCGCGATCGCTCAAGTTAATTCAGTTTCCCAATTGCGGGATATTGCCCCCGGAGATTGGGCTTTTTCTGCCCTGAGAAATTTAGTGGAAAGATATGACTGCTTAGATGGCTATCCTAACCGCACCTATCAAGGTAACCGAGCTTTAACTAGATACGAATTTGCTGCCGGGTTAAATGCTTGTATGGAGCAAATGGAAAGGTTAATTACCACCGGTGGCTCGGATAGTAATCTCGATCCGAACGAATTAGCTAGTATTCAAAAATTACTTCAAGAGTTTGAAAAAGAATTAGTAACCCTCGGTACTAGGGTCAATAACCTTGAAGATAACCTAAGCCAGGTTGAAGCCCGTCAGTTTTCGACCACGACCAAATTGGAAGGAAACGTTATTTTTGCGGCCATTGGTGCCAGTGGTAACAATGTAGATCAACAAGTTACCTTTGGCCATCGTACCCGTCTCAACTTTGATGCAAGTTTTACGGGGGAGGATAACCTACGGGTCAGACTACAAGCAGATGGCTTAAATGCTCCTGACATTGGCACACCGCAAGGGGCCTTAGCCTACGCTGATACTGCGACCAATAACTTCGCCGTTGATGCCCTAGTGTATGCCTTTCCCCTGGGGGATAAAACCGAGGTGGCGATCGCGGCCAATGCAGGGGCATCCGATGATTTTGCCAGTACCATTAATGCCTTGGATGGGGATGGCAATGAAGGAGCCCTAACCGCCTTTGGTACCCGTCACCCCATTTATTATCAAATTGAAGATAAGGGCATTGGCATTAACCATAAATTTAGCGATCGTGTAGCTCTAGGCTTGGGTTACATGGCAGCAGAAGCTAACAATCCTGAGAGTGGGAACGGTTTATTTAATGGCTCCTTTGGTTCCATGGCCCAGCTTACCCTTACCCCCACCGATAACCTAGAACTTGGCTTTACGTACCTCCGGAGCTATCGCCAAAGTGACACCGGTACCGGCAGTAACCTGTCTAACTTTGGAGCTTTTACCGCAGATCCTAATAATTTTGTGAGTACCACTGGTAGTGTTCCCATCTCCAGTGATTCCTATGGCATTCAGGCTTCATGGCAACTTCACGACAATTTCATTCTAGGGGGATGGGGCGCCTAACCCAAGGAAAAGTCCGATCGAATAACGGCTTAGGCATCAGCACTGGTGATTTTGATGTCTGGAACTGGGCGATAACCCTAGGTTTTCCTGATTTAGGGAAGGAAGGAAGCTTAGGGGGGATTATCATCGGGATGGAACCCAAAATGACTAGCTCCACCATCACTAATTTATCTGGGGCTACCATTGGCACCACCGCTAATGGCGCAACGTTCAAAGACAGTGATACTTCCTTGCATGTGGAGGCTTTTTATCAATTGCCGATCAATGATCATGTGTCTATCACCCCTGGGATCGTTTGGTTGACCAATCCTGATCATAATCGTGCAAATGAGGACATTGTGATTGGTACGGTTAGAACGTTATTTAGTTTTTAGAGAGTTTCACTTTTGTAATGCTCAACCCATAGGTTGGTAGTCACAAAAGCTTAGTCTATAAAGATTTTGCGATTACCAAAACAGGAAATAGCATTATATTTTTGAAACTCTCAGTTTTTAGTTGAGTTGGGACTTACGCACAAGTCCCCTAAATCCCCAATTGGGATGCTTACTTGAACGATAGTTCCTAAATATTCCCTAACATCATGGTTCCCCGGACAGAATCAAACTTTTTGCGTAAGTCCTACCGTAATTGCTCGCGATCGCTACTTGATATTGCCATTGATTGCGTTGTAATTGCACGACTTAGCTTGAGAGGGCTTTTAATACCCCCGGTTCAGTTTGGATGGGCACCACGTCTAAAATGTCATTGGTGGCACAGTATTTAAGGTCTTCCAGATTATTTAATCGCAATAACCGTTGGCCGTGGCTGCATTGTTCAAACATGCTTAATAGGTTTTCCTCCCAGGTTTGGTAGAGGGCCATCGCTCCGATCGCTTCGTCGTTACCGAAGGAAATGGGGCGTTTTTTTTGGCGAGAGCCATAGCGATCGCCCCCAGCACAGGCCGTATCCTCTAGGGAATAATCCCCTTGCCAACCAGAACCCACCATCCACACTGTCTCTGGTTTTGTTGCCAATAAATAATTAACCACCGCTTGCCGATTAACTTGGGCTGCGGTGATTAAAAGGGGAGCCGCCTGAACTTTTTCTAAGGCCCTAGTGCCGTTGGTGGTGGTTAAAAATAGTCTTTTACCCGCCATGGTTTCTGGGGTACAGGAAAGGGGGGAGTTCCCCAATTCAAAGCCTTCTACTTGTTTTCCACCCCGTTCTCCGGCCCGCAATCTTTGCTCTAGGGGGAAATTTTCGCTGGCAGCCATTAAATCGTCAATATTTTTAAATACTTGCACTGCTTCGGCCCCAGCACTTAAAGCGGTGGCGATCGTGGTGGTAGCCCGCAAAATATCTAACACGATCGCGCAATCGGGTAAATTGTCCGAAGGGGTCAACTCAGGAGTATGGAAACAGAACAACTTCATGGTGGCGCAAAGGAATAGTTTTTGGTTAACAAATCTTTGAAAAGTATCCCATAGATTTAAACCTATCTTTCATGGAATGACGATAGATTTTTTAAAATTTCTGTAAAGTCTTGCAATCAAAATTATTAATCAAGGAATGATCAAGGGATTAGCAAGCAATTATGGGATCAAGCTTAACTAGAGTTTACCTAGGGTTTGCAGAGGGTTTAGTCCTTCGGTATTTAAGTACTCGCGATCGCTGAGGGAGAAACAAGCCCTACTGTCCCAGCTATTACCATATCAGAAAATTAGGACTTAGAGGATGTTTGAAAATCCTCTTACGGCTTTAGCACGACGCAGTTTTTGGAATCCAGCCCTAATTTTCCTTAACCCCATTTAAAAATTGCGGCCCCCCAACTCAACCCAGCACCAAAACCGGCCGCAGCGATCGTGTCACCTTTTTTAACTTGGCCTTTGCGGATCGCTTCATCTAGGGCGAGGGGAATAGAAGCCGCAGAGGTGTTGCCGTATTGATCTAAGTTAACAATTACTTTTTTTTCATCCATGCCCAATCGTTGGGCCACGGTGCTAATAATTCGTTGATTAGCTTGGTGTAGCACTAACCAATCAATATCCTCGATCGCTAAATCCGTTTTAAAGAGGGTTTTTTCAATTACTTCCGGCACTTTTTCCACGGCAAACCGATAAACTTCCTTCCCATTCATGGTGATCGGCTGATACCGACCTTGGGTGATGGTGACATCATTAATTAAATAATGGGGGTGGCCCTCATAGGCAAGGTTCAAGGAGCTGTTTTGGGCCCCATTACTATGGAGGTCAAAACCGAGCAAAGAGTCCTGGTCTTCGGTCGCTTTACATACCACTGCCCCCGCCCCATCTCCAAACAAAATGCAAGTACCGCGATCGCTCCAGTCCACCCACCGAGAAAGTACATCAGCCCCAATGACCAAGCAATGGCGATAGGCTCCAGTACGTAAAAACTGACTAGCGGTCACTAACCCAAACACAAATCCAGAACAAGCAGCCGTTAAATCAAAGGCTACGGCTTGGTGGGCCCCAATTAAATGTTGAATTTGGCAGGCACTACCAAACAAGTCATCGGCGGTGGAGGTAGCTAAAATAATCAGATCAATCTGCTCTGGTTTGATCCCCGCCATCGCGATCGCTTTACGGGCCGCCTCAGCCCCCAACTGACTTAAGGAGACATTTTCTGGAGCAACGTGGCGAGATTTAATGCCGGTACGGGTGGTGATCCATTCGTCGTTAGTATCAACTAAATGGCTTAAATCTTCGTTGGTAATGGTGCGATCGGGAGTGTAGGAACCAGAACCGATCAACGCAATACCTGTGCCAAATTGTTTCAAAATTTCTATGCTCCTTGCCCTAGCGATGGTGAAATTTTCCGGGTTTTAGTATATCAAGTAACTTGGCCTAGCTTTTAAGAACCTACTTCAGTTTTGCCCCGATAGGCCGAAGAGATTTTAGTTAAAACCTGGTTATCATAGGCTTCCTTCGCCATGCGAATGGCATTAAAAATAGAAGGGGCATGGCTACTACCATGGGAGATAAGACAGACTCCATCTACCCCCAACAATAACGCACCACCATGTTCAGCTTTATCAATGCGTTTTTTAATCTGTTTTAAATTGGGTTTAAGCAGGGCCGAGCCAATTTTACCGTTAATCCCCCTCGGTAACTCCTCCCGTAATACCTGGATGATAAATTCACCGATCGCTTCAGTGAACTTGAGAATGACATTACCCACAAACCCATCACAGACAATTACATCAAAATTACCGGAGAGAATATCCCGCCCTTCCGCATTCCCCGCAAAGGGAATCAAATCATTTTTCTTAAGTAATTGATGGGTTTTAATGACTAAATCATTACCCTTAGATTCCTCTTCCCCGATGCTCACTAAGCCCACTTTAGGTTCTGCGACCCCCCTAACGTATTGGCTATAGATTGTCCCCATGAGGGCAAACTGCTCTAAATATTTAGGTTTACAATCTACGTTGGCCCCCGCATCTAGGACAATGACGGATTTTCCTGCCACCATGGTCGGCAGCACCGCACCGATCGCAGGACGATCAATGCCCTTAATACGGCCAAGTTTTAATAGGGCCGCCGCCATGGCTGCCCCAGAATGGCCAGCGGAGATCACTGCGTCCGCTTCTCCACTTTTTACTAGTTCCATTACTCGATTAATGGAAGCTTGGGGCTTTTTCTTGAGAGCGGGTAAGGGGTCTTCGCACATCTCAATATATTCTGGCGTGGCAACTACTTTGATGTGGGGAGATTGGCGATCGCTGTCAGAAAGAAAAGCATTAATTTGCTCTTCATCCCCTACCAACAATACATCAACGTCTAATTCCTGGGTCGCTCGGACAGAGCCAAGGACAATTTCCTTAGGGGCAAAGTCTCCCCCCATTGCATCGATCGCGATCGTTGGTTTAGTTGATCCCATGGGCCAAATTTGATAAAAGCACTATGGATTTTATCACGGCTGTTTCCCTCCTTAGGAGAAAGGTATTTAATTTTACTAATTCGACATAATCCCGAACTATCCAAACCCCCACAGATCGCGATCGGATAACTGTAGGATCACCGCAGTTATGAAAATCATCAAACCCGCTATAGATAGTTTGATCAAAGGGGCGACTACGGCAGAAGGTGGACTTAGGAGAACCTTTGCACGCTCTAGGTTTACTAACTTTGAGTTCAATTTCCAAAATAGCAAGAATGACGACAATTTACGATGTAGTTTCAGGGTAATTATCAACTACTCCTGTTTAAGTTTTAAGGCAAGGGGAACCTTCCACCGACGGGTTAATTCTAAGTGGATTAATTCTAATGGGACTTATGCCCAAGCCCCCTAAATCTCCCAAATTTGGAGGGAATTGCTTGAACGATTGTCCCCAAACATCCTGGTTACCAGGACAGAATCGCAATTTTTGCGTAAGTCCTGTCTAAATCAACGAATATCCATCTATCCCAAACTAGCCCAAATACTTAATTTGAAATCTCCAGGGAATCTTCCTTGTTCCTATAAACCGATTATGAATTGCCCCCATTAAATTCCATGGAAGGGTCAAATTTATTTTATCTATGTACCTGAAATTATCCACCGTTACCATGATGATCAAACATTGGCATTGGCAAAAATTATTATGGAGTTTAGGGACAACCCTGACGATCGCGGCAACGGGAGCTCCGCGATCGGTAATGGCAGCCGAGTCAATTTATTTAAAAGCTGGGCCGTTCCAAACCAAGGTAAATGTGGAAGATTTGGAGGAGTTTAGTCGTACGGGCAAAATTCCATCCAGCTTAGGTTTTTATAGCTTTGTTCTTACCCCCAGCGTGAGAACTTTGCTCAATCAAAATGTGGATTTAGATCAGCCCCTGGTGAAGGAATTTATTGTGTCGTTTTTGGGGACAACGGAAGCCCAGGATCTGTTGGATCAGCTCGCGGGGATGTTTCCCCAAATGTCGGGGGAGGAGTTAGCGATCGCGTTAAAGTTAACCATCACCAAGGCGGACGAACTAAATTTGATTTCCCTGATTCGAGCGTACCCCAACCCATCGATTACTTTAGATTTGGCGGCGGGGGTAACGATGTTGTTGCAATTTAATGCGACCCAATTGCAAAGTCAGTTATTGGTACCTACCCTGGAAGCTGAATTTGCCCAAAGTACTGAGCAAACCTGGGATCACACTATGGATTTAACGGCACCAGGTAATGAAATTATTACCACCGAAACCCTATTTTTAGAGGATCAGAAGCGCGATCGCACCATCACAGTGGATCTCTACCACAGTAGTCAAGGCAATAAACCTTTGGTGGTGATGTCCCATGGCTTTGCTAGCGATCGTCGATTTTTAAAATATTTAGCGATGCACCTCGCTTCCCATGGTTATGCGGTTGTCTCGATCGAACATAAGGGCAGCACCATCGATGAATATCTGACAGCGGAGGGGGTGACCATTAACCCCGGTGAAATTATTGATCCCCAAGAATTTATTAATCGACCCCAGGATGTCAGTTTTGTCATGGATGAATTGACCCGCCTACAACAAAAAATCGCACCTTAAACGGAGCCTTTGATCCTAACCAGGTGGTAATGATTGGCCATTCCTTGGGGGGTTATACTGCTTTGGCTTTGGCGGGGGCGGAGTTAGATGTGAACCAAGTCAAACGATTCTGCGATCGCTCCTTAATGGTAAATCGTTCCCCAGCGGACTGGCTCCAATGCGAAGCCGCTAAACTCCCCCCCAAAAATTATAATTTTAAGGATGGGCGAGTTAAACAATTGATGGTACTTAACCGATCGCCGGAAATTTATTCACCGAAGCCAGCCTTGGCAACATCCTGATTCCGACCCTGATGTTAACTTCCACCCAAGATCGAGTTACCCCCATCGCCCCTAATCAATTACAACCCTTCACCAATTGGGTAGTAGCGATCGCTTTTTAGTGGCAGCAATGAAAGCCACCCATATGAGTGTGACCGATGCCATGAACGAAACCAGCTTAGTGGGTCAAAATCCCCTATTTCAAGAAATTTTAGGGGTAGAAGCGGAACCCCTCCGGAATGTAATGAAAGGGCTATCCCTCGCCTTTATTGGCCGCTATGGCCTTCAGGAAGCCGAAAGCATGGAAGCCACTGACTTTTTAAGCAATGGTTACGTGCAAAGTTTTAACACCAGTACCATGGGTTTTGGGTTAACGACTAACCTGAGCGATCGCTTTAATCAATGGTTAAAACTAGCTGAAGCCCAGGAAGTACAACCCTCTACGGTTAATAGCCATGCCATCAATCTTGGGGTTTCCCTAATCCCCATCGCCAGGGGAAGTCGCCCTAATCCTTAGGAATAAGAATTTAATAACATCTAAAACTTAAATATCGATGGGTTAAGCTCCCTTGAAAGATACCCTACAAATTTCTAAGTTATTTAATTCACGATCCTTAACGGGTTTTAGCTTGGGGAGTCTAAATTGAGGTCATTAGGCAAGACCCGCGATCGCCCTCCCCATCCATCAAACCCTAAACAATCAGCAACAATTCGTAACAAACTTGGTAACGACCCGCCAAAAGGTTTTAATCTATTAGCTAATCTAAAGGAAACTATTTTTAGTAAATTTTTTATATTGTTAGCTCCCAAATCCTTATATCTAAAATTTAATGATTTTGGGCCAGAAAACCATACAAAATGTGGGAGAGAGATCAATAGCCAATGACTATTAAAGCGAGCGGTGGTACTTTTGTTGCCACTCCCCAACTTTATCAAACCGTTGCTGTGTCTGCGATTTCCCAAGCAGAACAACAGGATCGGTTTTTAGCAGGTGCTGAATACGGTGAATTAGCTGCCTATTTTAAATCGGGCAACCTTCGCCTTGCCATTATTCAAGCCATCACCATCAACTCCGATAATATTATTTCTAGGGCTGCCAACCGTATTTTTAGCGGTGGTTCGGCCCTATCTTTTCTACAAAAGCCCGCCAGCGAAGATATTGCTGATTTAGCAGCCAGTGCGATCTCCTTACCGGATATCGACCAAGGGACTACCGCCAAAAAAGGTGGCATCCTCTCTGGTTTAACTTCCGTGTTTACTAGCACCAGCGGTGGCCCAACCCCGGCGGATTTTCGTCCTATTAACGTGGCTCAATATGGGCCCAGCAATATGGCTAAATCCCTACGGGACATGTCTTGGTTCCTACGGTATGTGACCTACGCGATCGCAGCCGGGGATACTAGTATTCTGGTCGTTAATACCAGAGGTTTACGGGTAGTGCTGGAAAATGCCTGCCAAGTCAGTGCCGCGATCGTGGCAATTCAAGAAATGAAAGCGGGTTCTTTGGATCTATTTCCCCAAAATGCTGAAGCCCAAGCCATCATTGCTGAATACTTTGACGCTCTAACTCGGGAACTACGGGAAGACACCCCCGCGATCCAAGTACGTCAACGGGGATCTAAGGATCAACAAGGGCTAGCCCTCCCCGAAAGCTATGCCAATGCTTCCCAAAAGCGTCCTAAGTACTACATGAAACCTGGGCTGTCTGCGCGGGAAAAAGCGGAAGTACTACGGGCTGCTTACCGTCAAGTGTTTGAGCGAGACATTACCAAAGCCTATGGCCAACGGGATTCTCTATTGGAAACCCAGGTTAAAAATGGCACCATTTCCATGAAGGAATTTATTCGCCGTTTGGTGAAATCTCCCCTTTATCGGAAACAGTTCCACGATAAGTTTGTCAATAGTCGCGCGATCGAGCTTGCCGTACGCCATATCCTAGGACGGGGCATTAGTTCCGCTGAAGAATTCACTAAATACTTTGATCTCATCTCCGCTAAAGGTTTTGGCGCGGTAGTAGATGAATTAGTGGACTCCCAAGAATACGGCCAATACTTTGGGGAAGAATTTGTCCCCTACATCCGTGGTTTAGGCCAGGAAGCCCAGGAATGCCGCAATTGGGGTATGCAACAGGATCTATTCAAATATAGTGCTCCTTTCCGCAAAGTACCTCAATTTGTGACCACCTTTGCCCAATACAAAAAACCATTACCTGACCAACATGTATATGGTTCTGGTAATGACCCGATCGATCTCAAATTCGGTGCCATCTTCCGTAAAGAGAACACTAGTCCCAGTGCTAGCCCTGCTCCCTTTAATAAAGATACCCGCCGGATGTTGATCAAACTCGGTGCTGGCATTGAAAACCAAATCTCCAACCCTGGAGCTAGAGGTAACTTACCCGGCAGCTTAGCAAAGGTTAAGGTCTTAACGGCCAGGGAAATCAACTCCCCTGAAACCCTCATCCGTGGCGGTTATGTTCAAATTTTTGGTCGGGATGTTTATTCTGGTCAGGAACTCAGCGAAGCCGAAAGTAAACTGAAAAATGGCGAGTACAGCGTTAAGGAGTTCATCCGTGCCCTCGCTAAGTCCAAAGAATTTATCAAGCTTTATTGGTCTTCTTTGTACGTAGTGAAAGCAGTGGAATTTATTCACCGTCGTCTGTTAGGTCGTCCTACCTATGGCCGGGATGAAATGAACAAGTATTTTGATATTTGTGCTAAATCCGGTGTGTATGCCCTAGTGGATGCCATTATTGATAGCCAGGAGTACGCTGAAGCCTTTGGGGAAGATACCATTCCCTACGAGCGTTACGTTACTCCTAGTGGAGCCAGCAGCCGTGGCCTCACTGCTAGCAACATTCGTCCTGATGTGGGTCGTCGGGTTGCAGCTCCGGTTTATCCTCGTTTCCCTGCGATCGCGAGTTCCGGAGTGGGTCGTCTGCGCCGTTAATGGGCTTTAATTTTGATCTTTTTGATCTTAGATAACTTTTTTATTTTTATCTTAGATAATTACGATCATTATCCGATCGGCTAAAACCGAACAAAAATCCATATACAGAAAGGAGTAGAAATCATCTACTCCTTTTTTTTGTTTTTTGTTTTTTGTTTTTTGTATAGTGGGGCTTAACCAATGGGCCAATTGATCTATCGGAGTGGGCTCAGGGGCTTAAGTTTTTATTACCAGGATTTACGCA
>JAAUPO010000035.1 GCA_012033095.1 Synechococcaceae cyanobacterium RL_1_2
GGACAGAATCGAAATTTTTGCGTAAGTCCTGATATAGGAATCCTAAATAGCTTGTGGCAATTGAGTACATTGAAAACTAGGTCTAATAAGGATCTTCATATTATGACCTAGTTAGGACTGCGATTCCTCTAATACCAAAACCGTTTTGTTTAGGGTCTGTCATCATTTAAACCTGAAACTCTTCTTAGCTAAGGATTTCAGTTTAAAACTATACTTTCTGAACCTGGCTCAGGATCAACGTTTTAATACTAATTGATGACCCTCCCTAGTATGGGCAAATAATCTTTATTTCAATTATTGCTGATATTAATGGCTTCAACCTTAGAGAGGGACAAGTACGATTAAAGCTTTGTAGAATAAGACTTGTAGCGATCAATTTTTGTAAAAAATTAAAACGTAAACCAGCATAAAAATTAATTCACAAACGAAAAATCAACCTTTTTCCAGAATTTTGTAATTGATGGTCAAATCATTCTGCCCATAAATGCACTTAATTATTTTGTGGCGCGAAACCCAAAAAAGGTTAATTGGTAAGGGAAGCAACCACTTTGTCCCCTTGTAAGGATCTTTGGTTAGTAATATAGTTTTTTTGGGAATAATTATGGGAAATAAATAGAGCTGAAATCAGCTTATGGCAAAAGGGAAAAACCCCATACCAAGTTCAATTGACTATAACTTAGGAGCAAAGATCAAATAAGATGCCATTTTTGTTCGTGAAGGTCGAGAAAGTTAAGTCTATGGTGATTAAACATTAGTCAAGTTATACAATCCCCATTCCTAAGTCCCGTTAATTCAAATTTTCAAGATAAGATTTCACTTGAACTTTTTGCAGTTTTTTAACTAGTTGTCTTCCTTGTTGTTCGTAAAGGGTAATAGGTAATTTGCATGGTAGGGCTTTCATTAGATTTCTGGCTTCGTGTAGGTCACATCCCCCCAACCGGGAAATAATATTAGCTCCTTCAAACACACTTTCAAAGTTAGGAGCCGATAGAATGTTTAATTGGTACGATCGCGGATACATCGAACCCGACTCCACCCGATGGAGAGCATCGATAGTCGCCAAAACCACTAAGCGATCGCCCGCTTTTAACTCAATATAATCCGGTGGAAATAGGCGGGGAGATTGGTTAGGACATTGATGAAGAATGGGCACAATGCCATAGCCATAGGCCACTTCCCCCAACGGAAAATCATGGAGGGTATCGATCGCCTCAATTTGATATTCCGTAACTAAATAATTTGATCATCTAGGGGAAAAAGATTGAGAATATTCTCTCCAAATGCCGCCCCCGCAAATGCATCAGCCATTACGTCATACACCGACAATACTTGGGCAGAAGGTAATAGTTTTGATAAATTATGGGTGAGGGCCCGCTGGTAAGTACGAATCACTAAACGGGTCGCAGGGTTGGCATTTCTGGCAGTTAATGCCACTTCTAAATTTAAAATTTCATCTTCCGTACCGACAATGACACTTTTGGCTGTTTTTAAATTAACCTGATCCAACGCTTGTTTAATTTTGCCTTGAACAATGGGCACCCCTGGTAAACGGTGAGGATCAAAATCACCATTGAGGCTTACGGCCACAAAGGATTGGCTAAAGTCCTGCAGCCAGTTCGCAATGTATTGGCCTGTGCGTCCTAAACCAATCAAAACAACGTGGTTCTCTTTGGGGATTGGGGGCATGGGCCTTTTGATTTCAAATTTAGAGGAGAGTAACGCTTCTATGAGAAGGGCATATAGCACCCCTAAAAATAAAGTCCCCATAATGGTTAAACCTAGGGCAAACAGTTGTAACCACCAAGGAAGAATAGGGCTAGTACTAAATTGGCTAAACAGATCCCCATATCCCCCTAGTAGCAAGATTGCAGTCATGTAGAAGGCTTCTAGCCCCTGGGCTTGGGAATAAAAAACATGAAAAAGGACTGTCCCAATAATTAACAGCATTAGGGTCGTTATCCCTGCACCGAGGGCAACTTGTTTCATTTGTTGTTGAAAACTTAATTGCCAAAATTGGGTAATCGTCCTTTGGATGGTTTGGTAGGTAATGGGAATGGACAATTTCCCCACAATTCCCCTGAAGCGTCTTTTCGATCGCCTCTCGGTGGGATAGCGATCGTGGTTATGCTCAGCAATTTCAATATAGGTAAGATGATCCCCTGCACGGATGGGGGTATCGGGTAACCAATTACTGAGAATGGTATCGGCTAGATGATCTTGATAATGATAGTTAATAACTTTGCGATAATGGTTTTCCACATCTTCGATCGAGTGATTTTTGGCCCAAGGATGCCAGGGGTGATGGAGGTGGTAATTACCCTTAGCCATTCCTCCTCTAGTTTAAAAAAAGCTAATACTTCGGTATCTAACGCCGCCAAAGCAAAGGAAGCAGCGGTGAGTTTACTGGGGTCGAAAGCAATAAAATTACCCAACTGCTCGCTCAGTAATTGATTAAGATTGGCCTTGGTTGATCGCACCACAATACGGGTAGTGGGGTTAAGTTTACGGATCGCAAGGGCTGCTTCGGTGTTAACCCGTTCATCGCTGGTCACAATTAAGGCCGCTCGACAACGATGAATTTTGGCCATTTTCAAGACACGATCTTCGCAGCCATTTCCTACTACTAAATCTTCTAGATAACTTTCCACGGTTGGGATTTCCCAATTACGGGATAAACCAATCTCGATCGCGACTACTTTGACCTGAAATTGGTTTAAGGCGATAACACAATGTTGACCTAAACTACCTAAACCTATTACTAGGAATAGATCTTGGGCTAAATATTGAGATTGACCGATAGCATCCATTGGGTAGCAATTTCAATGCATGAAAGTGATTATAAAGTGATTAGTCAGGGAAAAAATGATGGGATTGATTGGCCAAGGAGCAACCATCTGTAGGTCACTCATCTAACCCTATCTCTTAATAAGTTGTGGGGTCATTAAAATTTAAGAACTTAAGATAGGGCCATGATCGCGATCGCCATTGTATTTAGGTTTTTTCAAAAGGTTAATTAGGTTGCTCGGATATTTGCGGGAAAAGATGGTTTGTTATCGCGATCGTCAGAAAAGTTAAGACTGCTCGCAGCGAAAAAGCCTATTTTGCGGGGAGCGATGATCATCGCCCGACAATAATCATTGTGGCAATGGTTCTAACGGAAAATATATTTTAGGAGTTAGGCAAAAAGTTGGATTCTGTCCTGGGAACCATGATGTTTGGGGATATTTGGGGACAATCGTTCAAGTAAGTCCCCCCAATTTAGGGAATTTAGGGGGCTTGTGGGTAAGTCCCATCTTTAATGGATTTAGTGAATATAGAGAATTGGATAATTAGAGAAGATAAATTTCAAAGTTTAGATTTTAAAATACAAAAAAAAGACTCTCCTTAGAGGAAAGTCTTCATAATGCTTAGTATTTTTAAGTTAGGGAGCTCAGGACAATAGCCTGAAGCTATAGTATGTCAGTGAATTAGAGGGACATTGATGCTTAGTCTCAAGACTTAGTTTCAAGAAAAAGTTACTAAGGCAAAAGCCATTTAGGGCTTTTAGTCTTCATCACCGCCTTCTTCTTCTTCCTCGTCGTCGTCCTCATCAGAGTAATCACCATCGATACTCTCGGAGAAATCTTCATAGCCTTCTCCTCCTTGGCCGGCAACGTAACCGTGGCGGCCTTCATGGATTGCATCGGCTAGTTTGGCAATGATGAGTTTGATCGATCTGATCGCGTCATCGTTAGCAGGGATAGGCACATCTACCGCTAGGGGATCACAATTGGTATCAAGCAAAGAAACAATGGGAATATCTAGCTTTTGGCATTCTGCGATCGCGTTATGTTCCCGTTTTTGATCGACGATAATGACGATATCAGGAATCTTACGCATGGTTTTAATACCACCAAGGTATTTACGTAATTTGCTTAATTCCCGACGTAGCATGGAGCCTTCTTTTTTAGGACGGCGATCGATGTTGCCACTTTCTTCTAAATATTCCAGTTCTTTGAGGCGATCGACCCGGGTTTTAATCGTTTCCCAGTTAGTTCAGCATTCCCCCTAACCAGCGTTGGTTAATGTAATAAGCATTACAACGGGAAGCTTCTTGAGCGATAATACCCGCAGCTTGACGTTTGGTGCCCACAAACAAAAACTTTTTTGCCAGAAGCCGCTGCATCTTTAATGTAAGTGTAAGCCGACTCCATTAACTGGGCAGTCTGTACAAGGTCAATGATATGGATACCGTTACGGGCGGTGTAAATGTAACGATCCATCCGGGGGTTCCAACGGCGGGTTTGGTGGCCAAAGTGAACACCGGACTCTAGTAAATCCGATAGAGATACAACGGGCATATTAAATTTAACTCCTTGATTCGGGTTAAGCCTCCACTTAGGGGAATTTTTGTGCAAAAACACCCGAAATTCCTAAGTGTGTGGTTTTAAATTTGTTAACAGCCTTCAATGCTATCACAGGAAATTAAGGTTATATCAATCTTTTTTTGTTTTGTTGAAAAATGGATCAAGGCTCATTCCTCAACCACAACTGTATGCCCATATAGCAATCCTAAATAGCTTATGGCAATTGAGTACATTGAAAGCCAAGTCTAGGATCTGTCATCGTTTAAACTTGAAACTCTTCTTGGCTAAGGATTTCAGTTTAAAACTATACTTTCTGAACCTGGCTCAGGATCAACGTTTTAATGCTAATTGATAACACTCCTTAGTTAGGACTGCTCTATTTATCCCCAGGGAACGATCGCAGACCCTATTACTAACCAAATTCCACCGCAGAGTAAGGTTAACCGATGGGCTTGGATGATGGTTTGGGGTTCAATGGGATGAAGATTTTCCCCTAATCGGGGTTTAACGATCGCAGCACCTTGGTAATAATTAATACCCCCTAATTGAACCCCCAAGATGGCCGCATAAATAGCTTCACTCCACCCCGAATTAGGGCTAGGATCCTGGGGGGCATCTCGGCGACAGATCCTCCACACTGATCGGGGTTCGCGGGAAATTAAACCCAGGGTCATCACGGTTAATCGACAAGGTAACCATGTTAAACCATCTTCAATTTTGGCACTAGCCCAACCGATATGGGTATAGGGTTCCCGGAGATAACCCACCATAGAATCCAGGGTGCTAGCAGCTTTATAACTCAAGGGCAACGCCGCAACCCAAAACAGTTGATCGGTGATGGTGCTCAGAAATGCCCCCACGATCGCGTAAAACAGAGGAGCTAACACTCCATCCACCGCATTTTCTGCCACCGTTTCCATCACGGCCCGTAAAATCTCTGGGCGATCGAGGTTAGCGGTATCCCGACCGACAAAATAACTTAACCTGGTGCGAGCTAAAGTTAAATCTGAAGCATCTAACGCTTGTAAGACAGTGTGGCTAGCATCCGCTAAGCTTTTACCGGCTAGGGTACTGGTTGTCAGAATCAGGATCATTGCCCAGGCCACCATGGCATGAAGTTGTTGGGCGATCGCGATAATGCCCCAAACAGTTAAGGTTGTACCACCAATCAAACCAACGGCAAGGCATAAACCTCCTATTTTTCTTACGGTAGGATGATTAGACTTAAGCATTAGATCCTTGAACGCCGTAATGAACCAGCCCATGACCTGTACCGGGTGTAACCAAGTTTGGGGGTCTCCAATCCAACGATCCAGACCAAAACTTAAACTCACCAGAACCATGCTTACCATCGGATCAATATTTCTTTTGTCCTAGCATCAAAACCACTAGGCTTACTTAGCCCAAGCAATTTAGCATGAAAATCACAGTTTCTATCATCCTAAAAATTGAACTTAGGAGACTTCCCACAAGACTGAGGCTGATGCCCTAGGGTTCTGATGATCCATCACTATCCAGGTAGTGCTAAAGCTGTAAGGATATTTAGACCCAAGATAATTGATTATCAAGGGGTTTAATCTTCCTGATCCTTACTTGTATAGGACTACCATAATTTTATGGGCACCTACTAATTATGCTTTTTGGTGATTTTCTGAGCCTGAAACAACGAGGATACGTTGACAATTCGGGAGGATGTTGTATTTTTCGAGGTTCCCTTATATCTGTATTTGCAATAATTTGGTGTAACTCCCCATAGGTTTACATAATCAAACTTTCTAAGCGGGATTGTAATTCTAAGGTGAGGTCAGTAACAGCTTTTTTGGCACAACGACGATCTTGTTTATATCCAGGATAACGATCGCTAGCGGCAATAGGTTGTCCGATGGTAATCATGGCGTTACGTTTCCCTAAGCTAGGGGCTGGTTTAGATTTTTCCCCCTTAATCCGGGCGATCCCTTCATGAATGATCAGTAACGTGTCAGCAAAGCGATCGGCACTGGGTTGTTCCTTCACATACTGGCCAGAGACCGCCACAAAATTTTTCCACCACCCGCATATGCACAACCTTAGCTGGGCTTCCGTGGCAACCAAATTAGCTAAGCTCACCTCTACCGGAGCTAAATTCTCCACCTCCCTGAACTCCTGGCGATAAATGCGATCCCAACCAATCTGTTCTAAACGACGACAGCGATCGATCGTCGTACCTTTGGCCGCCACCTTAAAATAATCCTCCGCCACCTGTAAACACACATCTAACAAATTTTGTAACCGAGCAGAAAAGATTTCATTATTCATCTGCTCTGGGTTTGGAAGCGGCGGAAATTGATGGCTATAGGCCTGGGTATAGAATTTTTCCATGAGCATTAACATCCCTTTCCCTAAGCCATATAGCCGTTCATACCGAGATTGATTAACCTTCGTGTCAATATCAATATTTAGTTCCTGTTCCAACTCTGATAACAACAAATCAATCCCAGCCCAAGGTTCATGGTCGTAGCAATATTGAATGCCCACTGGCAAAATTACCACCTGTTCTGTTCGACCTTGGGTTTCGAGATCTTGGGCACACCAAAAGGAGAGTTGGGCCATGCCAGGTTCTAGGGGGCTAACAATTTGATTATGGCCATTGGTGCCCCCTTCGGGGGATGCCATCAGGGGGAATTGGCCATCGACAAACAGGCGGCGGGCGGATTTTAAACCTAAACTATCGAATCGTCCCCGTTGAATCGGAGTGCCCCCCAGTCTAGGAAATAGCCATTCTACCGTTTTCCCAGCCCATAGGGGAATGCCGCGATCGTAGATGAAATGGGAATGGATGGGGGAGTTCAATGAAATTCCCATCTGATTAGCCTGGTGGGGTAACAAACGACGGAACAGCTCCATCATGACCAAGGGGTCTGCCACGCTAGGGTGACGAAAGGCGATCAATAATCGAATTTGTTTTGCCTGAAACTGTTGCCACAGCTTGACTAAAGTCTCCAATTCCCGACCTTCGATCGCGTTAATATTGGTTTTAAGATTAATGACTGCGGGCAAAATAGTTTGGGCCCCTTTGAGAACCCACGGATTAAATTTGGGCGGAATAAATTCTAGGGGCGGTTGGGCAGGACTAAAACTTTGCATGGTAAAGGAAGAAGAGTTTAGCTCTTCAGAGAGGAATAATTACTAAGGCATTGAACCTCGGTGGTATAGGTAAATTGTGGCTAGGAAACCCCCCGAAATTATCGAAATTGTTACACTTTCTTTGGGTATTCTCAACAATCTCGGTTTTGAGTTAAGGGCGATCGCTCCCATGAATCATCGAAAAAGCTGATGGGGTGATGACTTTACCCCAATCTAATTAATAGTCTTAATAACTATTGCCTTGTCCACCACCGACAATTAGTTGTGCCTATCTCCCTATTGCCCTTAGCACCATGGACTATTCCCTAGGTGTCTATGATTCTCATTGTGGGGCGATGGAATTTTTAGGACTTACGCGCAAGCCCCCTAAATCTCCCAAATGTGGGGGACTTGCTTGAAAGATTGTCCCCAACGTCCCCAAACATCATGATTCCCCGGACAGAATCGAAATTTTTGCGTAAGTCCTGATTTTTACTAATGAAAACTCTTACCCTTTTCCACCACCATCAAATCCCAAATCACACAAATCAATTGTAAACCGTGTTGATTTGGGGTGCGATTAATGGAACTTTGCTTTAAAATTGAATTTCCTAAGCAAATAAGCAAAATTAAGGAACTTACTATTAATTGCTAAGTTCTTTAAGTTAATAGGCACCATACCTGTTTTCACCATCGGGAACCCATATCTAAGCCATCTAAGCCTAAATTTCATCCATTCCCTTAACATCTTCCCCTGCTCCTAATATCTTAGATCCTCACTGCTTTCTAGACTAGAACTATGGCCTTCGTTTACAAAATAGAAGAATTAGCTAACCAGGTTTTTCAGCCTAATAATATCGCGATCGTGGTTTCTGCTAGCTTACACGTTGGCATAGCTGTAGCTTTACCCCAGCTTCAGGGATCGGAAGGGCCAGGGCGAATTTTAGCTGAAACTGTTCCGATCGTTGAACTAACCCCAGAACAGCAGAGTAAATTACCCAGTAATCAACCGATGATTGATCCTTTACTGCTAAGGTCTAATTTGCTGTCGTCCCCAAATCAAAATTCCCTCAGTTTAAATCCCCCCAATCTCGATCCGAGAACTTTTAGTCGGGGGTTCAATAACGATCCCTTACTCTCCCTCCCCCCTAATCGAGTAACATCCTTGCCCCAACGAAATCAAGCGGCGATGTTGCCCCCTCCTCGATTTAATCAAACCCAATTTTCCATTACACCTAAATTACCGCCCCAAACTAATATTTCCCCCGTACGGTGCCCCAACGGCTTAATATTCCAACTCCCCCCGATCTCAATCTATCCCCCCCAACCCCCCTTACCCTCAATCTGCAAAAACAAGACCCTGCTAATCCTTTAACTGATCCGTCGGATTTTAACGAATTTCAGATAAATTTAACCCCTAGCACCACCCCGTAGAGCCTAAAACGGTACCAAATGAATTCAATTTAGCCCCCATTAGACCTTCGGGTACACCTGGGGGAGGGGCCGTTGCTGCCCCCTTAGACCCTTCTACCCCGATCGCGATGGGAGGAGGGGGCAATGATCCCCAAGCCCTCTTCAATGAATACAATAACCAACGGGTAGGATTGCAATATAACCCTCAGGATACCGGGGACAGTCGTAGAAATTTAGTTAATTGGGGGATTGATGCGGGAATTGATATCAGAAAAAATAAATTGGAAGAGATTACCTTACAAGGTCGTTACCCCCAGGCGGCTTGTTTGACAGGCATTAAGGGCACCGCTAGTTATGGGGTGCTAGTCAGTCCTGCAGGTCAAATTGTGAATATCCGCTTAATTCAAGGTTCTGGTTATCCTTTACTCAATGAAAGGGGTTTAGAACAGATTAGTAATTATGGTTTTCCCCGTAAGGGCGGTGGAGAAAGTCCTTACCACGTGTTTGTGGAATTTAAACCGAACACTACTGTGTGTAAAGATACTCCTCTAGCCCCAGCTATCCCTGATTCCCCTAATACCAATGATCCTGGTACTGTAACTATTCCAGCTACCCCGATCAATCCAGATAATTCAGATAATATTGTTCCCGACCCGATCGCGAATCCGACCAAACCGAATGGCGGGGAAAATAATAGTTCAGATACTACGCCTAATACTACTCCCCAAAACCAGAATAATCGTAACCCTCGCCCTGATAACCCTGGGGAACCCCTACCCAATCCTGAACCAACAACCCCCAGCAACAGCACTAGCAGTCCTGGCGGGGAAGGAGAAGCAGCACCAGCACCTAATTTATCTGGGATTCAAGCCGAAACGGGTAAAAATCAAAAACCAACGGGTCAATCTTCTAGTCTGCCGATCCCGGACGCAAAGATCGAGCTTGAAGGGCTAGATAATACCGATGACTCTGAAGCCAAGCCAAAAGATTAGGGGATGTCTGAAGTCGCTCCCCATCAAATCCCCAATTTGGGGGAGTTCATTGGTTAAAATCACCCAGATTTTAACTATTTTAACCAGAATGGGGGCAAGGGGGACTTTTCAAGCATCCTCTTAGCCATAACTCTGGGTTCCTTCATCCGCGTTGGGCTAACATCACGATCGCGTGGTGAGGAGTCTCAATTTTTGTTAACGTAAGCCATAGACTATATTTCTAATCGCTATGGCTAATCTTCATCTTCCCCCCGAATGGTCAATTTCTGAACATCATGTCACCCCAGAACGACATTATTTGACCCGTCGTTCTGTCCTTAAAGGGATGCTGGGTTTAACTGCCTCGATCGCAGCAGTGGGCCTAACTGGATGTGAACAATCTTCTGAAGATGAGGCATTTAAGCAGAGTATCAATTTACCCAAAATCCCTGATTATAATCAGAACCCCAATTTTTTAACCGTCGATCGGCCAATGACGGAGCAAACTTTAGCTAGTAGCTATAACAATTTCTATGAATTTGGGGGCAGTAAAAATATTTGGCTCAAAGCCCAAAACCTACCCCTAGAAAATTGGAAAATAGAAGTGGGGGGCTTAGTGAAAAATCCCCGCACCTACGATTTAGAGGATCTAAAACGAGCTTTTCCATTAGAGGAAAGAATTTACCGTTTTCGT
>JAAUPO010000414.1 GCA_012033095.1 Synechococcaceae cyanobacterium RL_1_2
CAATCACCAACTTCATTGTTGATTTTTTCTCATGAAGAAGCAGCATTTTACAAAAACTAATGGCACCCATTTAAATGTTCTAACGGCGGTCGGTTCAATGAGGATTTAAAATGGTTGTAATTCCATCACCTATTTTTATCCAGTGCTATGGCCCATACCCAAGAAAGAGACGTTCAGGTTGTTGCCCTCAGCAATCACCTTAGTTTAATCCGATCTCGCACTTTGGAGCGGCTTAAATTTGAGATTGAATATGCCCGCAAAAAGGGCACTACTGCTAATAGCTATCTCCTTGAGCAAGAAAAAACGATTTTGATTGATCCCCCTGGGGAATCTTTTACCGATTTATTTTTGGAGCAATTACAACAAAAGATCAATCTTGCTGACCTAGATTGGATGATCCTTGGCCATATCAATGCCAACCGGGCCGCTACCCTCAAATCAATTTTGGCCCTGGCTCCGGAAGTAAAAATTATTTGCTCGAATCCAGCTGTGTTGGTGTTACAAGACCTTTTACCCGATCGCGCTCTCAACCTAGAAATAATCAAAACGGTAACGACCCTAGATGTGGGTAATGGCCATAGTCTGGAATTAATTCCCACCCCTAATCCCCGTTTTCCCGATCAACTTTGTACCTACAGTACGAGCGATCGCGTGTTATTTAGTGACAAATTATTTGGGGCCCATGTGTGTAGTGATGAGGTGTTTGAAGAAAGTACCGCTACCTATACCGATGATCGCCGTTACTATTTTGATTGTGTGGTTGCCCCCTATTGGCGACAAATTAACCCCCACCTCGAAACCCTATTAACCTACGACATTGAAACCTACGCTCCTAACCATGGGCCCTTAGTGCGCTATGGCGGTAAGGATTTAATTAATTCCTATCAACAATGGTTAACCGCCCAGCAGCAAGCAAAGGATAGCGTGGCTTTAGTGTATGCTTCTGCCTACGGTAATACCACCACCCTAGCCCAGGCGATCGCGAGGGGCCTGACCAAAGCGGGTATTCGGGTGGAATCGATCAATGCGGAAGTGGCGACCCCAGAGGAAATTAAAACCGCGATCGAGGAATGCCAAGGATTTATTTTTGGTTCCCCACCCTCGGTGGCCGCGCCCCTACCCCCATTCAAACCGCTTTAGGCATCACATTAAATACCGCTGATAAAACCAAATTAGCAGGGGTGTTTGGTTCCTTTGGTTGGAGTGGAGAAGCGATCGATCTGTTGGAGAGTAAATTTAAAGATGGGGGATATACCTTGGGGTTTGAGCCGATTCGGGTGAAGTTTGCCCCCACCGATGCCGTGTTACAAATGTGTGAAGAAGCCGGAACCGATTTTGCCCAAACCATCAAAAAAAGTCAACTCAAACGTCTAGGGCGCAGTAGCATCAAAGATAGTAACGTCGATCGCTTAAACCAAGCCCTGGGGAGGATCGTTGGTTCCCTTGGGGTCGTCACCACCAAACAGGACGAAGTGAGCGGAGGCATGTTAGCTTCTTGGATTGCCCAGGCCACTTTTACCCCTCCGGGCCTGACCGTCGCGATCGCAAAAGAGCGGGCGATCGAATCCTTACTCTATACCGGCAGTAGTTTTAACCTCAACCTATTGCAGCAAGGGAACCATTTAGGCTTGATGAAACATTTTCTCAAACCCTTTGCCCCTGGGGAGGATCGCTTTGCCGACATTCCCCATGGGTTTGGAGAAAACGGTTGTCCCATTCTGACGGAAGCCCTGTCCTACTTGGAGTGTGAAATTCAACAGAGGATGGAGTGTGGTGATCATTGGGTGGTTTATGCGGAAGTCAAAGCAGGTCAACTACTGCAAGAATCAGGTCTCACCGCCATTCACCATCGTAAATCCGGTACCCATTATTAACTATTCCTTGGGAAATTTCCTTAATGGGCATCTTTATCGTCCAATTACCTCCAATCCCATCGCCCATTCACCATTGGCAACCAGAGGCGAAATTATTAGGATTAGGGGCCTTGATGGCGGCGTTTGCCCTCCTCCGTCAAGGTTACCTGCTGCGATCGCGGGGGCTTTGGCTCTGGGTCTCTACCTGATCAGTCGATTACCCTGGTCTTTATTAGTACAGCGTTTGCGTTACCCAGGATTATTTGTGACGGGATTGGTGGCCCTATTTCCCCTGGTGGTGGGTTCCACCGTTTTAGGGCAATGGGGGTTAATTACCATTTACCAAGAAGGACTCTGGGCGGCGATCGGGATTATCATTAAATTTTTTAGTTTGAGTACAATCACCGTCATTATTTTAGGTACAACCCAGTTTCACCAGACCATCGAAGCCCTGGGCAATTTAGGATTACCAACCATCCTTAAGGACATGACCCTACTATGTTGTCGGTATTTAGATGAATTGGTTGATAATTTACAGACCATGCAACGGGCGATGAAGCTGCGGGGTTTTGATCGTCGGCCGAAGTTGAGCTGGAGTACCCTCAAAATTTTGGCCGGCTTACTCGCCAATCTCTTAATTAGAAGTTATGAGCGATCGGAATTTATTTACCAAGCGATGATCCTCCGGGGCTATGGTGCGACAATGGCCCAGGCTCCATCACCACTTAAATTTGATCAAGCTAGTGGATTAAAAACCGGAGCTTGTTTCACGATCGCATTAATATTAATGGTGTTACAACTTCTGGCGTAGCTATGCAAAGAACCAGACTTAGTACCCTCGTCGAAATTACCGGCGATCGGGTCAATGATATTTTCTCTAACCCTTGGCGACGGTCTTCCTTGACCTTAATTAGCTTTTTAACCGGAATGGTTATGGGCACAGCCTTACCCACCAGTACTGGCCAAGCAGCCCTCTGGGATGTGATTGTGGCGGCATTAATGTTTCTTTTTTGTGAAGCGATCGCCATCTGGTATTACCGTTTCCATCGCACCAGCAAAAATTCCCTAATTAAGCTTAATCTCAACGCTTTTCGTATTGGTTTAACCTATAGTCTGTTTGTGGAAGCGGTGAAATTAGCAACCTAAGAGGCTGTTTGAAAAGCCCCCCTTGCCCCCCATTCTGGGGGAAATCACCTGGATTTTAACCAATGAAGTTCACCAAATTGGGGGATTTAGGGGACGACTCAACAACATTTGATACTTTTCAAACACGTTCTGAATCTCAGCGGTAGTGCTAAAGCGGTAAGGATAGTTAGACCGAGGATAATTGATTATAGTCAATTTAATTTAGTATGGGGTGGCTGTTCCTCTCAATGGAATGTTTTCAGATCTATTTGTTTCCCCTAATTATTTAAAAAGACTATATCAATCCATTTAAGCTTCCTGATCCTTACCTGTATAGGACTACCATCTCAGCAACAATTGAGATAAAGATTATTTTCCCATACTAAACAAAACGGTTTTGGGATTAGATCGCTTTAGAAAAGGTTCTGGAGCGATCGCGGTCTTGATTGAGGTAGGGATCAAAGGCGGCGGCAATGTT
>JAAUPO010000036.1 GCA_012033095.1 Synechococcaceae cyanobacterium RL_1_2
CCATCTTAAATTAAATTGACTATAACTTAGAAATCTGTATGGTATCCTCTAACTACTAGGACAAAAGTTGCGCCAAAAAGTCGTTAGATTTTTTAGTCTTAAGTAAATATTCTTACTTGACAGAACAAGTTAAATATCTGCCATACCATCCAATTGGGCTTTAAGTAATTTGTAAATCGCTGGCATCTTTTTGGAAATGGCTGCCATTCTTAGATATAGACGATGGGGAACGGAGGGCATGCCCGATACCATCTCTTGGGGAGGGACATCGGAGGTCACTCCGGTTTGTGCTGTAACGATCGCTCCACTGCCAATGCTGACATTATTAATCGCTCCCGACTGACCCCCCATCAAAACGCCATTATGAATGGTCACTCCCCCTGCTAAACCAACCTGGGCGGCTAGGGCACAGTTTGAACCTAGGGTACTATTATGGCCAATGTGCACTAAGTTGTCTAACTTGGTATCGGAATTAATGCGAGTGTAGCCCACTGCTGGCCGATCTACCGTACTATTACAACCAATTTCGACTCCATCATGGATAATCACTTGGCCTGACTGTTCCATTTTGTACCAGCCTTGGGCCGTAGGGACAAAACCAAAACCTTCTCCTCCAATCACCGCTCCACTATGGATTACACAATTTTTACCGAGGATTACCCTTTCTTCGATGGTGGCATGGGCGTGAATAATGGTATTTTCACCGATCTTAACTTGGGGATAGATCACCACATGGGGGTATAAACAACAGCGATCGCCAATTTCACTACCAGCTTCAATCACCACGTAGGGCCCAATATAAACATCTTTGCCGATGGTTACATTTTCCCCAATGACGGCAGTGGGATGAATTCCTGGGGTTGGGCGGATGGGTTGATAAAATAAACCAATGATTTTGGCAAAACCTAGGCGGGCATCTTGACAACTAAGCCAGGGAATACCGCGATCGGTGGCGAGGGTAAGTAGGGAGGGTTGATGGGGCAAAATCAAGGCCCCTGCTTGGGTAGTTTGTAAAAAATCAGCAAATTTCCCTCCTTCAATGTAACTGATGGTTTGGGGAGTTGCCTGTTCAATAGAACTCACATTTTCTAAGAGGGGATCTGCACCAGGAAAATGGTCTATAACTAAATCCCCTAACGCAATGGTAAGGTCACTAAATTTTTTTGCCATAAACCCGATTCATTTTTATTTATATTTATTTATAGAAATTTGATTTGATTTTTGATGCAAGTAATCTCACCAGATAATCCAGATAATTTAAATTGGATATGGAGACTCGATCGCTTGTCATCTGGGGACTGAAGATAACTTAAACAGCCTAGGTAAATTGTCTAGGGCATGTCATTCATTAGCGTTAAAATGTTGATCCCAAGCCAAGTTCAAAAAATATAGTTTTAAACTGAAATCCTTAGCCAAGAAGAGTTTCAGATTTAAATGATGACAGCCCTAGTTTTACATTGAACTTACGAAGATTCAATGACTCGATAATCCAAGTAAGCACATCTCCATAGGGGTGGCAATAGTCAATTGCTAGTGATATAAAAATGTCTTAAACGTTGCATTAAACTCCCATTATTGATTTAACGAAGTATATTCTTTTTGAATACTTACGGGAAATAAATAGAGCTAAAAGCATTCTATTGTAAGAAATAACCATCCCATTCCATCCCATACTAAATTAATGGTAGTCCTATACAAGTAAGGATCGGGAAGATTAAACCCTTTGATAATCAGTTATCCTGGGTCTAAATATCCTTAGGAATAAGAATTTAATAACATCTAAAACTTAAATATCGACGGTTTACGCTCCCTTGAAGGATACCGTACAAATTTCTAAGTTATTTAATTCACGATCCTTACAGCTTTAGCACTACTTAAATTAACTATAAATTTTAACTAGACCTAGGCAACAATTTATTTTGCCCATGACCACTCTGGGCTGAATTTTCTGGATTAATTTTAGGATGCCTCTGTGAGATTTTTCATCGTATGGATGAGTTGTTCTATATTTTGCACCACCGTCACCCCCGCTTCTTGTAATTGGTTAATCTTGTCAGCAATGGCTAAATTACCATCGGGTCGGTGGCCTAACTGATCAATCACTATATCTTGGGCATTAGTGGGTAAATGGGCTAGGGGCGTGGATAGACCCAGGGCATAGAAAATTACCGGTTTGCCACTCCCTTTTTTACGGCTTTGTTTGAATTTTAACATTGCCTCATGGCGATCGCCGTACAGCAAACCCAACACTAAAATGTAATGGGTATCTGCATTGGCCGCTAAGACGGGCAACCAATCATGGAGGGAAGCACCGATAAAGGAATCATTCCCCAAACTCACCATTAAAGATTGACCCATACCCCGATCGCTTAAACTCTGGGCCACATAGTCCGTGAGGCGATCGCTAAAACTAATAATCCCTAACGGCCCTGGTTGATAGGCATCGGTATTACTTACCCCAAAATGAAATTGATGGGGTTTAAGAATCCCTAAACTCCCCCCCTAACAAATGGGCACCATGGTTCTGGGCTAATTGTTTTAAGTTAATCATATCTTGGGGGGGAATATTGCCCGTAATAATCAAGATATGTTTAATGCCCCCATAGATTGATTCTTGCACCGCATCGGAAACACGATAACTATCTACAAAAATCATGGCCAGATCGATGGCAGGAACAGCAGCGATCGCCTGTTCCACCAGGTAAAAAGAAGGTATGTCTAAGCCAGTTAACCACTCTAGCTCAAGAGGATTTCCACCATGGATAATCCCAGCTACAACCTGTGCACCATAGGTTGTGATCTGACGACAAGCATCGCTTCCCTCCTCCGTATCAATACCATAGATCAAAACCTTTAACCCTTGATTAAGCCATGATTTCATAAGCCCTAGCCACTTTTTCGAAAGCTACCCCCAAATCCTTAAACTGCTCGATCTTAAATTCTTGCTTGTTCCCTAATTCTAAACTCCAGGTATCAGGACAACAAATAATTAAATTTTCTTGGCTTAACCAACTTAGACCCTGGGGTAACATAGACGGCCCCGGAGTGATCTGGGTAGCATAGATAGCTAAGACTTTCCTCACCTGCGCTTCTACTTGTTCATTGCCCCATAAATAGATCAACGTCATACCAGGGGAACTTTCCTGTTCTAAGGAAATTAACAGTTGGGTTAAGCTCTCTACCAAAGTTTCTTGCTCTAAAACAAAATAAGAATTGAGGGGAATTTTTTGCGATCGCTAAATCCCAAGCCACCATGCCCAAACCCATAGTGTTCCCAATGATCACCAACCCATCTTCTTCTTGGCCCGTCCACACCGGTTCTAACAATAGCGGTTTAGTTGGCAATAAATCCCCCACCACCGTAATCTCGGTTGGTTGAAAATAATCTAGCTGACGATGCCATGCCGCTTCATTAATGCGAACTTTACCATCTAGGGCCATCAGGTTACCTTCGTGGTCAATACCCAGGGGATTAATTTCAATTAAATCCAGATCAAACTTGGCAAATAACCCATACATTTTACTGAGCAAGGTAGCCACTTTCGGGATCAACTCAGGCTCTAAACCCATCATAATGGTTAATTTTTTTGCTAAATAACAAGAAAAAGGGCGATCCACCACCACTTGCTGTAGGTTCGCCAACAACGGTTCAATTTCTGTACCCCCCATTTTGGAACCTAACAGCATCGGTTTGCCTAACCAATAATCCATCACCACCGCCAAAAACACTTCTTGATAGGTAGGATAATGGGCCTCCGCCATGATCAACTGAGGATATTCTCCCCAGATCGGTAGGTTCAAGATCGCTTGGGTTTGGGCGATCGCATCGATCGTATTATCCACATAACGAATGCCCCCAGCCTGGGCCCGTCCCCCCGACTTAACCTGGGATTTAAGCATTAAAGGATAGTTAAGATTTAAATTTTTAACTTCCCCAACATGCGTAATCAATTGGGACGGCAGTGTAGGGATTGATACCCCTTTAAATAAATCCTTTGCCTGATACTCCAACAAATCCATATGATGAGCCCCTACCGTGATTCGATCGCCAATACGCTATACCTATGTCACTTTACCTGAAACTCAAGAACTCCAAACAACTAGGAATACAAAAAATAAACAATTAATCACAATTTTCCCCTGATCTTCTCTGATCTTTAAAATTACTTAGACCTAATCCTTCTTTCCTGAGTACACTTTGTCTGGTGATGAGCCATAGGAGATGATGCATACAACCACAATCACCATACTCCCACCCATGGACTAACATAGTTATTAATAACCATCACAAATTTGTAGAAATATTAAGATATTATTAAGGACTGATCGAGGAAAATTAAGGTGTTATCTCAGTCAAATTGCTTAAAAAAGTCCATTTATAGACCCTTTTAAAAGTATTATGGCGATGATAAAGCAAAAATCTAAGTAAAAACACTGATGATTTTATGATATGATATATCCACAGAGTAAAGTATCAAAAACTTTTAGGTGCTCTGCAATCTACTACTATTATGGACACTCGTAAAAACCTAGCTGCTGTGGTTTTAGTCTTAGCTGGACTAAACGTCGGTACAGCCGCAGCCTTAGCAAGCAAAATTAACCATCTGCCCAATTCGGCTACCATGGTTAACACTGAAATAGCAAGCCGCCCGGGCATTCCTGTCTGCACCCCTAACTGCGATGGCAGTAATGGGAACAATGGGTCTGCTGGTTCCAGGGGTTAATCCCAGGCTCAAGTATTTTCACTTAGAATTAGGAATTATAAAATGCCTAGTTTACTGTTTTCATGGCCTTTGTCTCCAAAGCTGTGCTAATTTTGAGCGCATTGCCAGCCCGCTTTGTGTAGATATGTGCCGTGGATGGGACTAATAGGTGGGGTTAATTAAGCATTAGTTAAGGATTAACTGATCCCCTTTAAAAAGGGTATGGTCTGCCCAATGCTCTTTAGTTTCGGGAAAGTCCAGACGATAGTGTCCTCCTCGACTTTCCTCACGAAAAAGTGCTCCTTTGGTTACGAGTAAAGCGACATCTGTTAAATTGACGGTCTCAGAAAGAAGCCGAATGTGTGGGCCCACCTCCTTAGGGAAGTGGGTTATTGTTTTGCGAGGATGAATAATGGTTTCGTATAGGGGCAGGTGGGATAATTGTTGTTGCCAATGTTTAATGGTTTCGATCGCGATCGTTAAACCTGGGCGATCGCGGCTAATGCTAACTTGCTGCCACATCAGATGGGGTAACTTTTGCCGAATATCCTGGCAAACTGCTATCTGATCTGGGTCGATGGTGTCTGGCCATTGCTGGGTTTCAAAGGAAAACGGCTCAGTGGGCCAAGGAACTTGGTGCAGATCTAAGGAAGCTAATTGTTGGGCATAGACGATGCATTCTAATAGGGAATTACTGGCTAAACGATTGGCTCCATGAACTCCCGTGCTAGCGGTTTCGCCGATGGTGTAAAGGTGGGGCAGGGACGTTTTACTGTCGGTGTTGGCCTTAATGCCCCCCATCCAGTAATGGGCAGCGGGGGCTACGGGAATAGGTTCATGGAGGACATCAATGCCCCATTGTTGACACATCCTAATAATATTGGGGAAACGGTAGGTTAAGCGATCGCGGTCAATGGGGCTAAGATCTAAAAACACATGGTCTTCTTTGGGGTGTTGGGCTAAGTGGAAAAAAATAGCCCGGCTCACCACGTCCCTGGGGGCTAACTCTCCGGCTGTATCATAATTAAACACAAAGCGATCGCCTCGATGATCAATGAGATGGGCACCTTCTCCCCTGACTGCTTCGGAAATCAAAAAATGGGGAGCCCCTGCTTTCATCAGGGCTGTGGGGTGAAATTGAAAAAATTCTAAATCCCGTAGTTCTACCCCATGGCGCGCCGCGATCGCGATGCCATCCCCAGTACTTACGGACGGATTCGTGGTGTGGGAAAAAATTTGGCCTCCTCCCCCGGTCGCAAGCACCACGGCTTTAGCCTGAAGCCATTTAATTTGATTATCGGCAAAGTAAGCAATGCCTTGGCAGGAAGTGCGGGCTTGGTTTAACCACAGGTCTAGCACTAATCCTTGGGAGATAATGGTGATATTTTTTCGGGCTAAAACTTGGGCTTTGAGGGTGGAGACGATCGCTTTGCCCGTGGTATCTGCGGCGTGGAGTACCCTGGGTTGGGAGTGAGCCGCTTCTAGGGTCATGGCTAGGGTCTGGCCTTTGCGGTCAAATTCTACCCCCATGGCTAGTAAACTATCGATCGCGGCGGCCCCATGGTTTACTAAAAAATTTACCGCCTCCGTTTCGCAGAGGCCGGCCCCCGCTTTAAGGGTATCCTCTAGATGAAAAACCGGGGAATCTTGGGGAGCGATCGCCGCAGCAATACCTCCTTGGGCCCACTTACTCGCCCCGGTGGAAAGTTTGGTTTTCGAGATGATATAAACCTGGTAGTCCTGGGGTAAACACAACGCAGCGTATAGGCCTGCGGCACCAGAACCCACAATAACAACATCACACCGAGCAAAGGAAGAAGATGGGGACAAAATACTTTTTAAAACAAGGATTTGCCCATTGTAACTGTCTGGGTTAGTGCTAGCTAGGGTTGGGCAAACTAATTTGTAAGAAAATTTTTAGGAAAGTTTGTAAGCATTTGTAAGCTAATTGTAGGATTCTTGAGTTTAGCCATCGTGGTGGGGGGTTTCATTGTGGGGAAAGGGTAATAATGGTAAGCGATCGCCACGAAAGATTTCTTCAGGCCAACGGGTGCCATCCCCTAACCATTGTTGGGTCTGCTCGATCGTAATAATTGCGCCCAACACAGGCATACTGCACAAACCAAGGGTACAATTTAAAAGAAAAAATGGGGCTTGGGTGTTGTTCATGGCGTTAAATTCCGGTAGCTTAACTATAATTACTGAATATCTAACTGCAATTGTAATCAAGAGCCCATGGCTTTTAGGACTTCAATTTAATTAATGTTGGAACTAAAACGCAAGCCCCAAGAGACCGGAACCCAAGAAGAAAACTTCAGCCTAAACCATTCTTCCTTGGCCCTGCGAGACTGGGTTATCACAAGTATTAAGCAAAATATTGAGGAGGAAACCATCTCCAACTGCGGTTGAAGTTAAAAGGTAACTATCTCCATATTTTATGTGAAAGTTCTGATCCGACCAATGGTTCCCAATTGGTGGAGTCGTTGATTGAAGCCCTCAAATTCCATCGTCAATACCCGATCGCGCCGGAATATCATCGCCAACCGATCTATCAAGTGATTTTGTATGGCAAGGTGGCCCGCAAGAAAAAGCCAGATTGGATTAAGGCGATTTCTTTGAGTGGTTCAGATTCATCGATATCTGGGGAGCAGGGGATAACCAAAAGCGAAGCAGTGAACGATGCTGGTTATTTGGTTACCACCCAAAATTTAGCCAAAACTGGTGCTCCAGAAGCGATCGCCCGCTACCTCAGTGATAGTTTCACCTCTTTAGGGATTAGTATTGCCGTTAAGATCGAAATTTTGCCCACCTACCAAGCCGAACAACGGAAACGGATGTGGGTAAGTTGTGAAGGGAATTATAGTCCTGATTTTGCCCTCATTGCCGATCCGATTGCCACCAAGTTACGCAACTTAGAATTGGTGGGGTTTGTTGAAGCGGTTATTGAATTTCGGGTACAAGGGGAAAGTGAATGTGATTGGCGAATTAAAGCGGACTTAACCCATCCCAATGTCATGCTCCGGGAGTGGGCAAATTGGGGGGATACCGGCGCGATCGCGGAGTTACTTAACCAACAACTGCAGGCCCAACAACTCCAAAGTCAATTAATTTTAAAAAATAAAACCCTACATATTTTCTGTAGCACGAACGCTCCCCATCAAGCTATTATCCCTCCGAAGGAGCTTACGGTGGCAGTGATTATGGAATTGTTGCAGGAATTAGCTCCCCAGGGCATCAGAACCGCAACGATCTATGGCACATTACCCTTTCGCGATCGTACCCTTGAAGCCATCCAAGACGACAAACCCCAGTGGGTCGATTGGCAACCCTTGGCGGCGAGTTTGGTGCCGGCCCTAGCGGATTCTGCTAGGGATTTAGCCGTTAAAGGTAACCTTGATGCCCTGAACTACTTGTTGCAACGGGTACTTAACCCCCGGTTGACAGAGCGTTTGAGCACCGGCGGCATTCGGGTTAAATTAAAGCTACACAATCATTTACTCCATATTTTGACTGAGGGGGTAGTCTGCCCCCAAAAGGAACAGGTTCTTAAACCCATTACCCAATTTTTCAAAGGGTTTAGACTCAAAGAAATTAAAGGTCTTCGAGTGTATGCCCGTTATGCGGGCCATACCCAAGCCCACTGGCGGGATAAGATTGATTTTGAACCCAGGGTGTCCGGGCCCCTTGTGCACCTCGATGAACCCGCCGCTATTCGGTTTGAAGGGGAGCCTTAGAGGATATCCTCCATGCGGAGTTAGACGATCGCCATAGTTTTATTTCCGAAGCGTTGGGTGTGATCAGCGGCACCATACAAGGGGTATTGTGCCAAAGTCGGTTATTTTATACCCAGGAAAAATCCGATGCTCTTCCATTATCCTCCTCCCCAATGGTTAGTGTGCCTTGGCTTCCATTACTGAAAAAAAGATGGCATCTGGCCATGGTCTGTTTGGGGTTAGGGTTAATGACCACCGTACAAGTGGATGGGTGGTTTGGCCAAGCTGTCCATTCCCGTACCGATCAAGATATTCAAAATTATGAGAATAGTTTGGGAGATGAAGCGATCGCGATCGAGCCGGTAACAATGCCCCAGTTTTCCCTACAAAAATCCGATGATTGGCAAACGCAAGGGGACAATAGCTTTACTCAAAAAAGTGATCAAACAATTATTAGTGATCTGAACCCTTATCCTGAGCAGGATCAAGACTTGACTCGGAAAAAACAAAAAATTTTAGCAGAAGTGGCAGGCACCTATCCCTCCTTTAACAATCCCCTGCTGAATGAAAAAATAGCCCTTTATCACAATTATCTCAGGGAACATGGTGCTCCCCCGGATGTGATGATTATTGGTAGTTCCCGGGCTTTACGAGGGGTAGATCCTGAGGCTTTGCGCCAGGGTTTAATTAATAATGGCCATGGGAATCTAGAGGTGTTTAACTTTGGCATCAATGGTGCAACGGCTCAGGTAGTGCAATTTGTGCTGGAAAAAGTGCTGTTGCCCCAACAATTGCCCCAATGGTGATTTTTGCCGATGGTGCTAGGGCCTTCAATAGCGGTCGGGTGGATATTACCTATAATTACATGGAAAAATCCGCCGGCTATCAGGAGTTATTAGTGGGCACTTTCCCTCCCCTAATCGTCAATGAACCTGGGGTGGTTAATCGTCACCAACACCAGGGTCATTGGTTACAGTTCCTAACTCAAGCTCAAAATACGGATCAATGGTTGAGCGATCGCATGGCCAATTTATCCCAATCCTATGAAGGTCGAGATGAGCTTAAAAGCTTGACTTCCGAGCTTTTAAAACAATGGTTTCCCCTCAAAACCACAAATATCGATAGTCGGGATCCAGAATTGGCCGGAGTTGATTTAACGGATACTGATTTGGCTGGATTTTACCCTACGGGTGGAGATTTATCCCGGAACAATACTATGAAAACCATCCTAAGGTTCTAGGCCTTTATGATGGGGATTACCAAAACTTTAGTTTAGAGGGGCAACAACATGAAGCCCTGGCCGGGATGGTCAACCACCTCAATGGCCATGGGGTGCAATTAGTAATTGTGAACCAACCCCTGACCGACATCTACCTCGACCAGTATCGCCAGGGCTATGAACAAGAGTTTCAAACCTATATGCGGGATTGGTCATTAAAATTGGGGTTTCGTCTTTCGGGATTTGGCTAGTGAACAATGGCAGCAAAAGTATGAGTTATTTTCTGATCCAAGTCACCTTAATCGTTATGGAGCCAAGCAGGTGGCATTACAGTTAGCCCAAGACCCGATGTTAATTTGGCCCCAATCGAAAAATCGTGAAGGTCAGCAGCCCAAGGGAGGTAAGTAAGGGGAAGGGCTGGCCATTAGGGTAGAAGTGAATAACCTCAAATTATTATCTGTCCCTATCTTGCGATCGCTTCGTACTTGCTTGGCGTAAATTTACAATCTATTTTCCATTCCTTGAGTAAAGAGTGATGCCAAAACCGTTTTGTTTCGTATGGGAAATAATCTTTATGGTCAATTTAATTTAGTATGGGATAGCTGTTTCTTGCGATGGAATACTTTCAGCTCTATTTGTTTTCCGTAATTATTTAAAAAGACTATATCTCCATTGTTGCTGATATTAAGAGCTGATTGATCAAGCCCCCTCCTGCCCCCAAAATTGGGGAAGAAATTCCTGAAAAATTATTAGGGAGTGTCATCAATTAGCATTAAAACGTTGATCCTGCAGGGAAAACGCATACTCCCCTTTTTTACGCAATAAGCAAAGTTAAACAAGCTTTTATTGAGAATAAAAAATTTTAAAAAATCG
>JAAUPO010000415.1 GCA_012033095.1 Synechococcaceae cyanobacterium RL_1_2
GCAGTAATGTCCAAAATATCATCCACAATTTGAAACGCCAACCCAATATTTTGGGCATAGCGGGATAAACCCTGTTGTTGACCTAGATCCGCCCCAGCTAAAATAGCCCCTGAGGTTACCGCCACCTCCAATAAAGCCCCAGTTTTACGGGTATGGATTGATTTTAATTCCTCCACCGTAACTCCGGGTTGACCTTCGGCCTGTAAATCCATCACTTGGCCCCCCACTAAACCTTCTCCCCCTACTGCCCGGGCCAGGTTCACAATTACTTGTAAGACCTGGGGAGCAGGCACACCTTTGGTGGCTCGGCCAATATATTCAAAAGCGTACACTAGCAGACCATCTCCAGCTAGAATCGCAATGTCTTCACCATAAACCTTGTGGTTAGTGGGTTTACCCCGACGCAAATCATCGTTATCCATGATGGTAAATCATCATGAATCAAGGACATAGTGTGAATCATTTCCATGGCGCAAGCTGTGGGAATGGCCATTGCTTCATCACCGCCAAATAATTCACAGGTAGCAATGGCGAGGATGGGCCGTAGTCTTTTGCCCCCGGCTAATAGGGAATAACGCATAGCTTCGTACACTAGCTTGGGTTCAGCTAAAGGTAAAGATGCATCTAGGGCCTGTTCTACCACTTGTTTTTTTTCGAGCAGATAGGCTTCTAAATTGAAGACTAAGGGGGCGTTACTCATCATGAAAAGCTAGCTAAATGACCAATTAATGTAGATAATCAGTGTACCTTAATGTCTCCCTCTTACGGTTAACAGTTAGTTACAACCCAATTAACAAATTAGTAATGGTCTTAAATTTTAGGGCGATGAATTTTATAGAACCCATTTGGTATCTATCGGTAGATTTGTAATGCTTGAACTGTATTGATTTCATGCTGATCAGGTTCATGTTGATTAAGGTTTGTTCGGCTCAAGTCTTACTGTGCATTGACCGTTAAAAGCGATATACCTGAAAGCCTTATTGTTCAAGATCAAGATCTCAAATGGGTTCCATAAGTGTTAAGACTTATGCAAAAGCACTAAGAGCTGATTGATAAAGCCCCCCTACCCCTCATTTTTGGGAAATTACCTAGATTTTAAGCTATGAAGTCCCCCAAACATCCTGGTTCCCAGGACAGAATCGAAATTTTTGCGTAAGTCCTGAAAATTATTTGAGTTTGATCAATTTGCAAATTTTGCTCTGCCAATGTCGATCGCGTATTCCTACTGAGCTAGTTCAGGTCTTTCGGCGGTGATATATTCTCGACAACTGCGGGGGGTGGGCAGTAACTTTTGGGGATTGGCTAAACCACTGGGATCAAAGGCTTGCCTGAGCCAATTCATGGTTTCTAAATCTAATTCCGTAAACATATCCCTCATATATTCCCGTTTATCGGAGCCGATGCCGTGTTCCCCGGAAATGCTACCTCCCACCTCTACGCAAAGTTTTAAAATTTCTCCACCGAGGGCTTCTACCTCTTCTAGGGCTCCTTCCTTTTTGCTATCAAATAAAATAATAGGGTGTAAATTGCCATCTCCGGCATGGAATACATTCATGACGGGATAACCATAGCGATCGCTCAACTCCTTAATTTGGGATAATACTGGAGCCAGTTGGGTACGGGGAATGACTCCATCCTGGACAAAATAGTCAGGACTTACCTGGCCAGCGGCTCCAAATGCGGCTTTGCGGCCTTTCCATAGTTCCAGTCGGGTTGGGCCGTCGTCGGCACAGACAAAACTACGGGAACCATTGCGTTGACAGATGGTTTTAACTTTAGTTTTATTTTCTGTCACTTCCACCACCGAGCCATCTAATTCAATAATTAATACCGCTGCGGCATCCCTGGGATAGCGATCGAGGCCGAGGAAATCCTCCACAATATTGATCGTAATGTTATCCATAATTTCCATTCCCGCTGGAATGATGCCCGCTTGCAAAATATCCGCTACGGTTTGGCCTGCGGCTTCAATGGAAGTAAAGTCCGCCACGATCGCAGAGATAGCCTCCGCCACTTTTAAAATGCGCAAGGTCACTTCCGTAGCAATGCCGAGGGTGCCTTCGGAGCCGACAAATACACCAGTTAAATCATAGCCAGGTTGTTCGGCCACGTCCCCGCCCCAATCCACCACTTCCCCATCGGGTAACACCACCTTTAACCCCAACACATGGTTAGTGGTAACTCCATATTTTAAACAATGCACTCCCCCGGAATTTTCTGCCACATTGCCCCCGATGGAACAAATTACTTGGCTAGAGGGATCGGGGGCATAATAAAACCCAGCCCCACTCACTGCCTGGGTTACCCAATTATTAATAACCCCCGGTTGCACAACGATGCGCTGGTTTTCTAAATCAATGCTGATAATTTCCTTCATACGGGCGGTCACAATTAACACCCCGTCTTTAATGGGTAAGGCCCCTCCTGACAGTCCTGTTCCAGCTCCCCGCGCTACCCAGGGCACTTGATGGCCATGGCACAGTTTGATGATGCGGGCTACCTGTTCTGTGGTGCGGGGAAGGGTCACGATCGCGGGCCGTTGACGATAGGCAGGTAAACCATCACATTCATAGGTCAAAATTTCTTCCTTACGGGTGACCACCCCATCTTTACCTAAAATCTCTTCAAATTGTTTAACTAGCGATCGTAGTTGGGCTGGAGCTGTAGTTGTGAATACCATAATCGTCAGGATGGGGAAGGAGGTCAGAATAATCGATAAAAGCTTAGGTTTGTTAATTAAATCCAATTAAACCCTAGGCTTACTATCTATCTTAGTTGTCCTAGCAATTGGAATTAAATTAAATATAGTTAATTTAACTAAGTATTGGATGCTTATTTCTTGTAATACAAAGCTTTTAGCTCTATTTGTTTCCCGTAATTATTCAAAAATACTATAAATTAAATAACGAATAAATTACTTAGGGCTCACACCCAAGCCCCCTAAATCCCCCAATTTGGCAAACTTTATTGCTTAAAATTTAGGTAATTTCCCCCAGACTGGGGGGCAAGGGGGGCTTTTCAAACACATTCTTAATCCAAATGAACCTGATCAGCATGAAATCAATACAGTTCAAGCATTACAAATCTACCGATAGATCCCAAATAGGTTCTATAAGGATTTTGCGATAACCAAAAAAGGCAATAGCATTATATTTTTGAAACTCTCGAAACTATATTTAAACTATATTTTCTGAACCTGACTCAGGATCAACGTTTTAACCCTAAGGGATGAGACGCCCTAAGCCCTAAATAGATCAATTCAGATAGATCAATCCAGATCAACTAGATTTATTCGCCTTAGTAGCCATGTCCATCAATAAACCATGGGCACTATTTTCATTTTTCTCCTTCGACGGGTTTGCGCTGTAGATAGGAACCATCGGCTTGTAATTCCCAAGAGTTACGATTATCCGCTAGCATAATGCCCAAAATTTCCTCTAGGCTTTT
>JAAUPO010000416.1 GCA_012033095.1 Synechococcaceae cyanobacterium RL_1_2
TATGGATTAAAAGCACAACCTATAAATTCATTAGAATCATTGCAAGAGAGATTAAGATTACTTGATAAAAGTCAATTATATGATTTATATATTGATTGTCTTAAATTAAGACATGAAAGTAGAGATTTGACTAAAGAACCAGCGGATTTTGAACAACCAGAAACTACTGATTTTCTCAACAATAACAACAACTTATTTAATCTAAATTCAGACCAAATTTCTAGTGTCAGTAAAGCAATTTATCCTTTTCATAAAAAGCTTATAGAAGTAACCCATCATAAATCTAATTTTTGGAAAAAGCTAGAAAGATTAGTATCATCCGAAAAATTCAGAAAACAGATTCCTCCTAATAAATTTCTAGAGTATTTAAAAGAAACACTTAATGACCTTCACAAACAAGCCTCAACACCAGGAGCAAATGATATGGATAAAAGAACTATTGTTTTAGCGTTAGGTTTATTGGTAGCCGCTGTGATTACTGTTGTAATAGTTAGTAATAACAAAAATGCAGCTAAGTCCAAACTTCATACAGATAACAACAAACAACCCCCTACCCCCAGCAAGAAAAAGTCAACCCAACAAGCTCCTAGGAAATCCAAATTACCGACAAATAAACAACTGTTAGTTTTAGTATTACAGACCACAGGAAAAACCATTATTTCCAGAATTAAAGAACAAAGAGAGATTCAAGAAAACGATTGGCAAGAGCTTTATAAAGAAACTAAATATCTCTGGACTGGTGCAGAACAAGAATTTAAAAATTGTGATTTTGCAACGTGCTTTGATGGAACTCATCAGGCTCAAGAACAATCCCCCAGCGATGTCTATTTTCTGAAAATTGAACTGACAGAAACAATTCAAGGTTTTGAGAGAGATAATTACAATCGTTCGCCAGCCTTCAAAAAGCTACCAATCATCGGAAAGTACGTAGATAATTCCGCAAGATTAACTTTTCATTCATTCGATAACCCCCACCTCTACAAAAAAGCCTAGGAACTAACTATGATCATTGATACCCAACTCCTCGCCGATCGCCCCGAAATCATCCAAGGACTGCTAGACGGCTCCTTAATCCGTTTCGGTAGCGTCATCCGCCACGCCGCAGGTTCTAGCCAAGGTGGTCAGATTGTAGCCCAACTCCTAGAAGCCCCCGGCCTAACCGACTCCCTTAAAATGATGCCCATTAACCCAGTGCTAGGAGGAGTATCGGCAGCAGGAAGTTTAGCTAGTCAGGGCGTAACCATCGCAAAACTATCAGGTATCCAACAAAGCCTCACCCAAGTACTCGGTTTAACCCAAATCGCTGCTGGTGCTAGTGTCCTTAATTTAGGAGTAAGCGTGGCAGGATTTGGCTATATGGCCTACAAACTCAACCAAGTCCAAAAATCCCTCGGTCAACTCCAACAAACCCTAGAAACAGGATTTAACCAAACCAACAATCGTCTTGACCAAATCTCTGGGCAACTTAGCTACCTCACCCTAATGGTGGAAGATAGTCGCCACAAACAGCAAAGTTTAGCCCAAGCGATCGGTAATCTCCATAAAGCTTTAGTTCTGCAAGAAATGGCCAGCTTGCAAGCCGAACTCGATAGCCTCCAACGCTTCCCCGAAGACTCACCGAAACAAGCGATCAAAGTTGCTGCTAAAGCCCGAAATTTTTTGAGTGGCCAAGCCATGCAATCCTCCCCCGAACTAGAAGCCGAACTTATTCTTAATACCGACTTATGTATTCAAGGATGGGCTGTGGCCACCACCACAGAAGCCAATTTATTAATGGATATAGGTCATCACCAAGAAGCCCGACTGTTGTTAGCCCAAGAAGCCCCCAAACTACAACAAGTAGCCCAAATCTGGAGCAATAGCCTCCTTACAAGAGATAATCCCGCGATCTCAACTAGTTATCGTTACGCCACAAAACCTTTTCGACAATATATTTCCTCTGAAGGGTAGATCGTATAGTACAAATTTCACCTATTGATCAAACTCTTGATGAAGGTCAGCAGATCGTCAAAAGAATGAAGCAGAAGTAGAATTTCAAATGACCTACGCCGATCACAGATATAACCAAACCTGGCTCCATACTCAAATCGCGATCGCTGAATACCTAGATACCCTCAGTGAACTTACCGCCCGTTTAGATAGCCTCGAAAACTTTGCTGCATTGTGCCACGATCGAGGGGTCAAAAATCGTAAAGAACTTTTGCCTGATCAGGATAGCAAAGCCGGTTTTTACGTCATCCCAGCAACCTAGAGTTAAAAGATAATGGATCAATCCTCACAACAGATCTATTATTCAGCTCAAATTTTCCCCGTTCTCTTGCAAGTTTTAAATCTGCCAATAATCTTACTTTTTAATAATGGGGCATCGCTTGAATTAATAGATCAATATCACTTAGTCCTTCCTGTTTAGATACTTGCTCTTTCACAAATTGGATCATTTGGACATCAACACCATCGCCCCCTAACCAAAGATTTCCAGCTTTGCCCTGCTCAATAAATTGCGAACCAGAAGCAATAATTGAAGCAATAATTAATGATGCATCAAAAGTCCCACCACCAAAGTCATAGACCAAGATTGTTTTTTCATCATCATTGTCTGGGGAAAAACCATAGGAAATCTCTGCCGCAGTAGTTTCTGGTAATAATTCAAGGGGAGTTAAACCGGCTTTAATGGCTGCTACCCTAGTAGCATTTTTTTGCTTATCATTAAAATAGGCGGGGATTGTGATTACAGCCTGATTAATGACTTCATTTTCTTTGCCAATTTTTTGACGGTAGGCGATCGCATTTTGGATAATTTTTTTGAAGATTTCCGCTGAAATATCTTCCGGACTATATTCTTTTCGTCCTATCCATACTGACAAACTATTATCTGTTCCAAGGCTATCAGAAGTTATCTTATAAGAGCATTTTGTAAGATGATCTTGCACCTTAGGATCATTAAAACCTCGACCCATCAAACGCTTAACCCAATTAATGGTTTTATCAGGAGCAAGCTGCATATGATTATAAGCAACGGAACCAGCCACTAACCTGCCTTCTATTTCTGCAACGATAGATTTAGTTAAAGTGTTTTCTGGAGGGGTATTATCAGGTGACGTGATAACTTCAACTGAAACCTCACTAAAAGCACCAACAGAGTTAGTCGTTCCTAAATCAATCCCAATAGCTTTAGCCATAAATTCAGCTTCCCCAAAATTACAATGGATCCTCTGAAGAGAATTAGCACAAAGAGTGGATTAAAGCATTTGTAATTCAATAATTTTTGTAAAAAATATGATTAAGGAATAAGAATTTAATAACATCTAAAACTTAAGTATCGATGGGTTACGCTCCCTTGAAGGATACCTCACAAATTTCTAAGTTATTTAATTCACGATCCTAAGTACTAAAGCAACATAGATTGTAGAAATAAAGTAGGAAAAATGAGATATATAGAATCCATTT
>JAAUPO010000417.1 GCA_012033095.1 Synechococcaceae cyanobacterium RL_1_2
TAATGTTATGTACTTTTTATATGTACTTTTTAAATTCTTGCGACCTCCTCAGCAAGTCAAGTTTTGTGATTACTGCATGAGCCGTTGACCATTACCAAAGCGAAGCCCTCAAATTTTCTATTGGTAACGATTGAGCAGAGCCGCTAAGCCTCCCTCATAACCTTTGCCCACGGCATTTACTCGCCATTCACCGTTACGACGATAAATTTCTGCCATGATTAGGGCTGTTTCTACGGAAAAATCCTCGTTTAGATCGTAGCGTAATACTTCGTTTTGGGTTTCTACATCCACAACGCGGACAAAAGCATTTTCCACTTGACCAAAATTTTGTTTTCTTTCATCGGCTTTGTGGATAGTGACGGTGATGGTAATGCGATGAATATTTTCGGGAACTTTGCGAAAATCCACAATGATCACTTCGTCATCTCCTTCCCCAGCTCCAGTGAGGTTATCCCCCATATGTTTAATGGAGCCATGTTCATCAGGACTAACGAGATTGTTGTAGAAAATGAAGTGTTGATCGGAAATCAGTTTTTCATCTGCGCCAAGGAGAAATATGCTAGCGTCAAGGTCAAAACTAGTCCCGGTATCACTATCATTAATGTCCCAACCTAGGCCAATAAAACCAGCTTTAATACCGGGGGCGATTTTGTCGAGGGAGACTTTTTGCCCTTTTTCTAAAGAAATACCCATAGTGTTAGTCTAAGCTCCATGTATAGATTTCATCCTCCATCATAAAATATTGGCAGTACCCAAATGAAGATTCTTGTGATGGCTTCATTTGCTCGCAAGGTTAAAGGCTAAGGGGTGATGGAAATAGAGCGATCGCGAATAGCATTGATCACAAATATTTAATAGTTATCAATAGTTATCAATTAGCGATAAATTGGCAGTCAACATATCTGTCTTAATCATGATCAAGTTAAAGAGCATAATGTTTTCTTGAGGTAAACAGTTACCGTAGGGGATACATGGTAATTGAGGTTATTAATAGTTAAGAATTTTGGTATTAAAGCCTTCATTGCGGAAGCGATCGCGAAAACTATTCGCCGCCTCTTCAGAATCAAAAGCTCCTACTTGGAGATAAACCTGGGAACCCAAATTAACAATAAAAGCATCGGGAACAATGGCTTTAACCGCCTTTTGTTCCTGGGATTGATTTGCCCTCACCACGACTCGATGATTGGGGCGCAGGGCATTAGTAGCGCTAAGGCTAGGAACACTTACAAAACTAGAAGAAGTAGCAAAATTAAAATTAGGGGGGGGAGGAACAACAACGCTATTGCTGACCTTAGGTAAACCAGGCACTTCAAGGTTATTGGGGGTGGCCACCGTGGCCATGCTACTGGTGAGAGTATTATTGTTAGGGCTAGGGTTGGTGGGGGTTTGTCCCCTAGCCGTTAGGAGGGTAGGGATTCTAGCCAGGTTGCTAAGGGTTTCGTTATTGGTGAAATAGGTATGGTTTAACGTGTTACCTTGATACACCTGTTTCGTGAACCGCCAACCAGGATTTAAGTTGATTTTTAGGAAATTACCGTTGCTCAGACCGTCGGTACTACCAATTTCAATTTCCGATCGCGGATAGTTATTCGTATTCTCGATCGCGATTAATTTTAATTGTTGAAAACCCCTCACCAAAGTCAATTTATAATTCCAATCTAAATCCTGACCATTAACCCGTAGGGAATAGCCACTACTATCGGTGCTGCGGCTACAGATCCCAGTGAAATCAAAATTTAATAAGAGGGGCTCCACTAGGGTAGGTTGGCCTTTGTTTTCAGCCCAACACTCCGGCCCATTAGCATCCAATTGCTCTAGTAATAATAGATTGTAACCAGTGCTTTGGCCGATCGGGGCTGCGATCGCAATAAAGTTTTCCTGCTCTACTTCCTGGCTAGAAAATTCATAGGCTTGAACCGAAGCTGGCAACAGCCCCCATAGCAGAGAAGAGCAAAGACAATAGCGAGAAAATTGTTTAAAAAAAGCTAAAAATTTAACCATGTTGCCACTAGTCCTGGTAAAGGTAATACCATTGTTACTAATAACACAAGAAAACCTAAACCGATCAGGTCTCGGCGATCATCTAATTCTGTCACATCGTTAAGGGTCGGTTGGTTAAAAGTAGGGGTAAAGATCAACGAAATCGCTACCATCCAAAACAGAAAATCCTGTTGGATGGCAGCTAGCACAATGATCAAAATTTTGACCCAACTCCCCACAATCCCAGCAACGGTTTGACCCAACATGGCATGGATGATTTTTCCCCCTGGTAATTGCCCTACTGGAATGAGATTAAAGGCAATAAATAAAAATCCTAAATAACCAGCAACGGCCATGGGGTGTAAGTCAATATTATTTTTGGCTACCAAAGCACTACCAAGGCTGAGTTTACTGATAAGGGCCAGGAAAAAAGAAAAGCGGGGGTTGAGGTTATCGATGTTAAGTAATTGGCTAGTGTCTTCTGGGTTGACTACCGTTGATAGGGATAAACCCCAGGCGAGGGTAATGATTGTCACAGCTAAACCCGCCCCTAAACTAATGATGTCAATATCAAAGAGGGTTTTACGATCGCCGACTGCCCCATTGAGTTTACGAAATGCCCCTAATGTACCCACTAAAAAAAATGGTTCAGGGATTAAATAAGGAATCGACGGTGCCAATTTATGCCTTAACGCGGTCAAATAATAACTACCTTCATAGCTTACAAGGATCAGCATTAGGGGCACACTATAGCTCAATCCATGGATCAGTAACTCCGAATTCCGTTGTATGGCATCCATTTCGATCCCGGCTTGTAAACAACCTGAGATCGTGGTGGTAAATAACGTAATGCCCAATAGGCCCAACGCCACCCACCATTGATGGCTTTCCTGGGTAATACTATCTCGATCTTTCCAGGGATTAGGTACTAGGGCAAAAAAAGGACGGCCTTTGGTTCCTTCTTGGAAAATTAACACAAAGCGATCGCCAAATACCCGTTCAATATTAGCCTTAACCTTTTTATAGGCTTCTTCTGGAATGGTGGTCAATTTACCACGACACAGAATAGCTTGGGGAAGATAGTCAATATTTTGAAGGTAGTATAAATTCCAGGGGAAGCAATCTCTTAATTCTGCTTCTTCTTCCTTCGTGATGGGTTTAGGGAGAGAGGAGGGATAGGATGGATTAGAATCTGCCATATTTTATAATTCTAAATGGTCCTAAATGGTCAAATTTAGGTTGAAAGAAAGAATCATGGTTCCTTCAAAGAAAGGCTAAATGGAATTGTCATGGGCTTGTTAACCTCCATCATAAAGGAAATTAGTTTAGGGGCTAACGATCCAACTAGTTCGGAACTTCCGGGTTTAGGTTGACCCTAAGTTTTTTCTTCGGGGCTTAAGAACCTGTTTGAAAAGTATCAAATGTTGTTGATTCGTAATCCCAATTGACGTACTCATTCGAT
>JAAUPO010000418.1 GCA_012033095.1 Synechococcaceae cyanobacterium RL_1_2
GATCGCGGATCAAAGCAGATCAAAATCGATAAAATTGAGTATCCCCCATTCCCTTTGATTCCATCAAGCTTTGTCCTTGGTAGATGGCAGTGATTTCTAAGGCAATAGCCATAACTAAATCCCATTGATCATATTCAAGTTCCAATCATTTTATTTATTTAAACAGAGCAAGTGATGAAATCTTTACCCAGGCAGGTGCTCCCCTACAAACGAACCCCTGATTTTACGTTATCATCCTTACCTACAGGGTTACAGCAAAGCCATAATACGAAAGCTGGCGTGTGGGGAAAAATTGTAATTTTGGCAGGAAGTGTAAGGTATCGCATCCTAGAACCAGAGCTAGAGGAACTCCTCCTCACCCCCGATCGTTACGGGATAATTGAACCCACCATCAAACACGAAGTAATACCCGATGATAGGGCTCGTTTTTATGTGGAGTTTTACCGCTAGTGGCTGCTGACGACCCCTGACCATCCTGATCGGTAGCATTGGGCAAGGGTTTTAGCTCCATTCACCCCTTAGCCACAACCCCATGCTGATGATGGATCCACTAAGATCCGAGGCTGCTGGCTACAGTGGTTAATCCCCTTGATCATTAATGATCCCAGGTCTAAATAACCTGACAGCCCTAGTACTACCCTTGCCTGCTTGAGCTTTACTAGTGTTTGCCGGAGGTGACTGTTTCCTTGGTATTGGCTTGTAACTTATCTACGTAGTCCCGAAATCTTTCTAAATCAGCTTGAATGGTGGATTCCACCACCCGGCCTAAAAATAGATTATCCATGATGGTACCTAAAATACCGGGGATAGCATAGGCGACGGTTAGCTTCACGATGCTTGTGTCATGGCGATCGTAGAAACGGACAGCCCCTTTGTTGGGTAAACCATCCACCGATTCCCATTGAATAATTTGGTGGGGGGTAACTTTTAAGACTCGGGATAGCCAACTAAACTCAAAGGCACCACTCGCTAATTTCCAGCGGGACAACTCAGGTCGATCTTCTAAAATATGTACCGAATCAATCCATTTCATCCACCGGGGCATTTGTTCCAGATCTGACCACAGGCTCCACACTAAATCCATGGGAGCTTTTACTTCTACTTGCACGCTATGTTTGAGCCAATCAGTCATGGTGAATTAAGGGTAAGGAAAGATTAGGATTAAAGGAATAATAAGGGAGGGGTGATGCTTTTAATGATAAAAAGTTTCAGGGGCAATGGGAAAGTATAAAGTCAGATTTAATAGATTTAATTAATATTTTGGTAGTGCTAAAGCGGTAAGGATATTTAGACCTAGGATAATTGCTTATCAATCGATTTAAGCTTCCTGATTCTTACCTGTATAGGCCTACCAATATTTAATATTTTTAACAGGGCTTACGCAAAAATTGTGATTCTGCCCTGGGAACCAGGATGTTTGGGGACAATCGTTGCAAGATCGTTCAAGTAAGTCCCCAAATTTGGGAGATTTAGGGGGCTTGTGCGTAATTCCTATTGAATATTGTTTAATGTTTTTTAAAATTTTTCACTGGGGAGGGAAAACTCTTGGTAGGAAAGGGTTACAATTATTTCCCCTGTCCCTAAATTCCGGACTGAGAGAACAGGTTTCAGCCGATTCCTACCTATCCGATGGAAGTTTTATGGTTGGGGGAGCTTGGTCAATCGTTGAGATTCGGGTTTAAACGATCGCGGCGGGGGTTTTAGCTTGGCTATCGGCGTAGGCCAAAATTACTTGGGCCGCTTGCTTACCGGAGATGGTGGCCCCTTCCATACTATCAATGTAGTCCTGTTGGGTGTAACTACCTGCGAGGAAGAAGTTCGAGATCGGGGTTTTTTGGCTAGGGCGGAAGGCATCCATACCGGGGGCTTCCCGATATAGGGATTGGGCTAGTTTAACCACACTGTACCAAGTCATATTCAAATCCCGCGCTGAGGGGAAAAGTTCCCGCACTTGGTTGAGTACATGGTGGGCGATCTCTTCATTGTTTTTGGTGATGAAGGGATCTCCGGGGGTTAATACCAATTGTAATAAAGAACCTTCCCCTTCTTTGTAATAGTCCGAGGGGCTAGTGAGGGCTAAGTCCGCAAAACAGGAAAAATCAGCGTCGCAGGTGTAGAGGAGATTATCTAAGCCGGCTGCTTCTTGGAGTTGGGTGCGCCGTGCCGGGTCTTGGAGCTCTGTCACCCAACCATCAAACCGTAATTGCACCGTTGCCACTGGTACGGCCGTAAGTTTATAGATATTGTCAAATTCACTCCATTTACGCCAGTCTTGGGGTAATAGTTTTTGAATGCCAGGGATGTCGCAGGCGGCGACGTAGGCATCCGCAGTAATGGTTTCTACACTATCCCCATCGGCGATCGCGAGGCCAGTGACTTGGGGGTTATCCCCTTCCGTATATAAAACTTCTTTGACCCGGCGGCGGGTATGGATCTTGGTGCCGCGATCGGTCAAATATTTAATGATGGGGTTATGGAGATATTCCTGGGGAGAACCTTCTAACATTCTCAATACAGAAGCTTCTGTTTTCACCGCAAAGAATAGAAAGATGGTGAGCATACACCGGGCGGAAATATCTTCGGTATCAATAAACCCTAGGGCGTAGGCGATGGGGTTCCACATTTTATCAAGGCTACCCTGATTACCGCCATGGCTACGAAACCAATCGGCAAAGCTAATTTTGTCCAGCTCTCGAATGGTTTTCATTGCCCCCTCAAAGTCCACCAATCCCCGCACGATCGGGCTAGTACCCAACGCGAGGGAGTTAGCCGCCTTATCCAGTAGGGATAATTGGGAGGTGGTAAAGAAGGCTTTCAAACCATTGAAGGGTGCACCGGTGGGAAAACGAAAATCTAATTCCCCGACCCTGCCCCCTTCATTAATGAAAGTATGGGTATGCTCCTTCAGTAGTAGGCTTTCAAACGTACCGACCTTTTTCATCAGGGCAAAAAGATTATAGTAACAGCCAAAAAAGACATGGAGCCCCATTTCTAGGTGATTACCATCCTTGTCGATCCAGCTACCAACTTTACCACCCACAAAGGGTCGGGATTCGTATATTTCCACTTCGTGGCCGGCATCTACCAGCTCCACCGCCGTGGATAGTCCAGCTAAACCCGCACCAACGATCGCTACTTTCATATACTTTAGGAGTTTCTTTAGAATTGCTTAACAGATTGTAACATGGTCAAATTAACCATATCTAGTTAGTTTTTTGTGCAAAGCGATCGCGGAGGGTTTAATCCCAAATCCGCCTAGAGAATAAAGAAATTGTTGAAACCATTAGAGGCTGTTTGAAAAGCCCCCCTTGCCCCCCAGTCTGGGGGAAATCACCTAAATTTTAAGCAATTATGGTTAATTTAATTTAGTATGGGATTGTTATTTCTTGCAATACAGGGCTTTTATCTCTATTTATTTCCCGTAGTTATTTAAAAA
>JAAUPO010000419.1 GCA_012033095.1 Synechococcaceae cyanobacterium RL_1_2
TTACTTAACAGCAGTTCCGTTTTTTGCTCCAAAATAGGGGTTACCTGGTTGACATGACAAGCCTGGGCACCACCTTTAGCTTCTAGGCGCATACAACCCATGGTTTCAGAACAAAGAATCGTACAGCAATTAGCATGGGGATTAGTGGACATTAATTTTAAACTCACCAAATCCCCTAAAATATCCCCCCAATCAGCGGTGGGAATGGCAGCTAATTCCACATTAACTTCCCGTTTTTCGCTGGTATTAAATTGCACTCGGATAATGTCATAATCCCCGCCTTCTCGCACAAAGCTTACGGGCATCCAATTTAAACGGCTGGCTAACCAAGATAGATACATGATCGCTTGGGTACAATTACCTTTTTCGTAATCAATGGTGACTTGATCTACTTCAAAAATATCGTTCCGTCTTTCCGGGGGATCAAAGGACTCCGCTGCCAATTCCTGCCAAGGGGCCAGGCGGGCCCAATTAAGATCCACCACTGGTAACTGGGCTTGCATAAATTGGGAAACCCGAAATAAATCTAACTCAGGATCAATAAACGTGCAGGAATCGATAATACAGCTACTGCTGAGTTGACTAAGGCGTTTTAATAGGCCATATTCCAAATCCAGACTCGCCTTCCACCAAATGAATTTGGGTAGTTCTGAAATTAATAATTCCTCCACAATGCCCCCAATGCGTTCTAGGGCATCCGCTGTACCGGTGAGGGTAATATATTCACAACACACAATGGCGTTGTCCTGCGATCGCTTATGGATTGGGCAATAGGCCGATACCTGGGCTGAAACTCCCCGATCTTCCCCAACGGTGGGACAGAGGGTAATGATCCGACAAGGATTAGCCTCCGCGATCGTGTCTGCAATCACAGAGCCTTCAATATCGGGGGAATACTGATGGCGATCTTGGCTTGTAGTACCATGCTCCTGCATAGCCTGATATTCCGCTTTTAACTTTTCCTTTAAAGCTAGATCTGATTTACCCGTGACCTCAAACCATAGGCTTTTTGTACCGCTTTGATCGCCGCTTGGGTTCTTGGCCCTGCAATACCATCGATGGGGCCTTGATAAAAGCCTAACCCCGCCATTAGCACCTGGGTACCATCGGGTTCATAGACCACCATCGTAAAAGTACTGGCCCTCGTATAGGAAACAGCATCACCATTGGCATTTTGTCCTTGCCAAATTTCCTGTAATTTAGCATCAATTTCTTCTAAAGAAACATCGATCGGGGCCTGCAAAGAAACAAGTTGGGTTGTACTCATATTAGGTTCTATTTAGGTCAAATTAGGTAGGTCAAAGGGGGGACGATAGGAATGAAATGGGACTAACAGCCTTAAAATTTAAACAGCAAATGAAACGGTAAATTACGCGGGCCTCAATCGGATTGCTCCCTGGGAACGAGGCCATAGGGCCAACGCAGAGCCTAAGTAGGGATTTGTTCACTCAATAAAACAAGTTTTACAATCTACGCCAGCGGCGGCCATCGCGGTTCATCAAAAATTCCGCCTCTAACGGTTCCCAAGTTCCTGCTTCATACTGGGGCACAGAGGCAGGATCCGTTGGGGCATCCCACGCAGCCAGGGCTGGAGTCACCACTCGCCAAGCTTCTTCGACCTCATCCGCCCGGGTAAATAGGGTTTGATCCCCTAACATGCAATCCAATAACAAACGATGGTAAGCATCGGCGGTGGCCATCCCAAAGGAAGAACCATAACCAAAATCCATATCCACGGTGCGGGTTCTTAAGTCTGAGCCTGGCATTTTGGCATCAAATCTGAGGGAAATACCTTCATTGGGTTGAATCCTCAGGGTAAGGACATTAGGATTAGCCTGTTGGGCAGCGGACTGGAAAATCAAAAATGGCACTTCTCGAAATTGAATCGCAATTTCAGATACTTTTTGGGTAGGCGTTTCCCTGTGCGCAAGTAAAAAGGAACCCCTTGCCAACGCCAATTATCAATGTGGAGTTTCATTGCCACAAAAGTGGGGGTAGTGGACTCCGGATTAACCCCTGGTTCTTCTCGATACCCATTAATGGGTTTACCTTTCATCCACCCCTTCGAGTATTGGCCTCGAATGGCAGAATTTTCTAAATTATGGATATCTGCCAAATGGGTCGCTTGGAGTACCTTGAGTTTTTCATTCCTAATGCTGTCGGCATTGAGGGCATTAGGGGCTTCCATGGCTGTTAAACAGACCAATTGCATCAGGTGATTTTGAATCATGTCCCGCAAAGCCCCAGAGGTTTCGTAATAGCCAGCCCGCTCTTCTACCCCAACGGTTTCGGCTACGGTAATTTGTACGTGATCAACAAATTGACGGTTCCAGAGGGGTTCAAAAATAGCATTGGCAAACCGGAAAACCAATAGGTTTTGTACTGTTTCTTTGCCTAAATAGTGGTCAATACGATAAACCTGCTCCTCTCGACAGACATCTTGCACGACCCGATTGAGAACTTGGGCGGAGGTGAGATCTTTGCCAAAGGGTTTTTCAATCACTAGTCGATTTTTGAGGGGGTTATCTAACATCCCCGCTGCTCCCAAATTTTTGATTGCAGGGGGGAAAATTTAGGGGAAACTGCTAGGTAAAATACGCGGTTGCCCCTAGTGCCCCGTTTTTGATCTAATTCCGTTAAGAATTCGTTGAGTTGATGATAGCTATCAAGCTGTTCCATATCGCCAGGGAAATAAAATAACCCTTGGGCGAAATTATCCCAGGTTTGCTCATTACCGATGCCATCGCTAAATTCTTCAATGCCAATTTTCATTTGTTCACGAAAATAGTCATGGCCCCATTCCCTTCTGGCCACTCCCACGATCGTGATTTCTGGAGGTAATTGTCCCTGGCGTTTCATTTGATAAAGGGCTGGTACTAACTTTCGTTGGGTTAGATCCCCTGAAGCCCCGAAAATGATGAGAATCAATGGTTCAGGGGTTCGTTCTCGTTGTAGGCCAATGCGAAGGGGATTTTCTAATAATGTGGTCGCCATGGTGATTGTTCTTGACTGCAATGGGCTAAGGGTAAATTTTCTGGTCAAATATTGGCTGGGGAAAATGGAAATGGATAAAACGAACTACATTGATGCGGCCCATCCCCAGACCGGATCAACTTTAAACGCAGTGCATTAGGAATCTAGGGTTTACAAGCTAAATACTAAAAGCTTTTTTTGCGATCGCCCAAGGCTTGATATTCTTTTAAGGAAGTGCAGTGATCCCCTGGGAAAAGAAGCAATAAAGTGGAACCCCAGAACTATTGTCCCTGGCAAAAATACTGATTACACAAATCACAACTATTTGCCCTGACCTAGGATCGTGAATTAAATAACTTAGAAATTTGTACGGTATCCTTCAAGGGAGCGTAAACCATCGATATTTAAGTTTTAGATGTTATTAAATTCTTATTCCCTAGCTGCTAGGAATTTGGTCGTC
>JAAUPO010000420.1 GCA_012033095.1 Synechococcaceae cyanobacterium RL_1_2
GTGGGTTGAAAAAAAGATAAAAAAGACAACATGTTTTATTTTCATGAGAAAATATTTGTCACAAAATTATGCAGATTTTTTATTGAAAAATCATTTTCTTTTGAAACATCCCTTTTTCTGTTTTTATTTGAAGTAAATACACTTTTTTAGAAAGTTTATCTACAGAGATAAAATGGGATGTAGTTATGTCTTCATCCATCAAAAAGTTTACCAGAAATATCATAAATTTTTACTTGTTTTTTTCCTGAAGGTAATCCTAAGAAAAATATTTTATTATCATTATTGTAAATGGTGATTTTTTCTTGAAAATTTTGAAGGTTTTGCCGGGTCAAGGAACAAGAAAAATATCACCGATGAACTAGGACTAAAGGCGGCAAAACTTGGGGATCTAGATGATAGCCAAACCACCTTATTATTCAATTTGCTTAGGGAACAACAACCACCGATCAACCCATCAAGGTTGGGCACTATCGGCAAAATGACCCCCTATTAAATATGTGGTCAAGAAAGAGGAATTAAACGACGGCGATCGCCGCTGGCCGGTGGTGGTTGAAGCTTGGTTGCTGGAATCACCAGATCAACCTACCTATATATATGGTCTGAATAATGCGGTTCTGTTTAGGTGCCCCTCGATTGAAATACAAAGCATCATGGGATTAACCCACCTAGACGAACTGGAAGAAAGATATAGCTTCATGCTTCATATCTCTAGCCCGTGTTTAAAGTTTCTCGATCGCGGCAAGCAAAATTTAAATATTGCCGGCGGTTTTCTTGAAGTTGTAGCCGAGGCGATAACCGCCGCCGCTAAGCCATGGACAAAGATAGTAAAACAAAGGCAAAAGGCTACCAGGGCACGGGTTAGGGATATTCTAAAGAACCACCACACCACCACCAACAAAACCACCATCAAAGAGGCGGCCTACCAGGTCATAGAACAAGCCTATTTAAAAGCCAGCGATAACAATCGCCTACCCGCTAACGCTCGGCAAATTATGTACGCGGCGCGCCCCTACATCTTGGAGCTTGCCGGGCTAGATAAATTTGATGGTGCAAACTTCACTCAAAAGTTGTTACCTGATTTTCAAAAAGAAAACCCAGGGCTAACCAAAGATTGGAAAGTAGCTTATGACCGCGCGGTAATTTCATAGAGCCACACACCGGCACTAAAATACCCCTAGGAACTTTAGCGGTGGATGGCTATGTGAACCGATGGGCGCGCCAACCTTTGACCTTAACTTTGAAATATCGGCACCTACCCAAACCTACGGGCCAAGTTGCCGTTATGGGGCCGTGCTATTCATCGAAAAGGAAGGTTTTCAGGCGTTGTTAAACGCCGCTAACATTGCCCAAAGATATGACCTAGCCATTATGTCCACAAAGGGAATGAGCGTTACCGCGTGCCGATCGCTGGTGGAAAAATTAGCCCAAGAAAACATAGCTATTTTTTGCTTGCACGACTTCGATAAGTCAGGTTTTTCTATCCTTAAAACCTTGGGCAACAACACCAACCGCTATCAGTTCACCACCAAACCAAACATTATTGATTTTGGGATTAGATTGGGCGACATTAACCACTGGCAACTTCAATCAGAACCGGTGATCTATTCCGGCAAAAAAGATCCTAGGGAAAATTTGCGTAAATCAGGAGCTACCGATGAGGAAATAGATTTTCTAATCAAAGGGCAAGACCATGATGGGGAATGGTATGGCGATCGCGTTGAAATTAATGCTTTAAGTTCTGGTGATTTAATAGAGTTGATTGAGTCCAAACTTGAAGCCATGGGGTTAGTAAAGTAGTACCCGATGCCCAAACTTTAGCCACCGCTTACGACAAGAAAGTAAAAAATTGAAGTTTTGAACAATGCTTTGAAGCAAGCTTCAAAGGATCTCGAAAATAGCAATTTTACTTTGAGGGGGATCTAACCAAGGAAATAGAATCTATCCTCAAAGCTAACCCCAATCTATCTTGGGATGATGCGATCGCAATCCTTTAAACATCAATGATCCGCTTGCCGGGGCTATCCATGCCCCGCTCTAGTTGTTCCAAGCAACGGCTAATAATCCTATTTAGATGGGCTTCTTGGGCTTGAAGCCTTTTTATTTTTTCGTCATCATCAATCACCCCTACACCATCCCAAAGATCTGATCGAGCCTGATCTAATTCCCCAAGCTCACGCGGCGGCGGTGGTGCCCCGGTTAGTTGCCTCAGAAGGCGCTCCACCTCATTTTCACCGCCGGCGGTAGAGCCCCTAACCTTAGCTATCGATCGCTTTAAGCGATCATCCTCAATCAATAGGGCTTGATACCTCCATAATCTTTTCAGACCTAGCCAACATTGGGCAATATTTTCTATTGCCATTTCATCGGGGAAGGTCAAAGGGGCAAATTGCGCACTTAGCCGGGCGATCGCGTTATCGAAAATTTCACGATCGGGATCATCGATCATCGGGGGGAATTTTGAAAATATCCCATGGGTTTTCTTATTTTGGTTTTTGGGTTTACTGGCCATTGGTTCAAAAATGGTTCTGTTTTTCTTAGGGTCAGTTGTGACAGTTGGGTTTTTCTTGGTTGGTTTTCTTGGTTTTCTTGAGAAAAAAACAAGAAAAGTAAGAAAACCACAAGAAAAAGAAAGTAAGGCAACTGTAAAGTACTTGTATAGTAAGGGTTCTAGACTTTCACTTAGGACATGTATAGTGTCCAAGCATGAAAAATCTTGTCAAAACTGGCACAATCACTAAAAATTTAGCTTTGAGTTTTTGGGAGTTGTTTCAGTGGCTCAATATTGCTTTTATCTTCATCTGGTTTTATGGTTTACCAAATTTCTGGTTTAAAGCTTCAACGATTACTTCAGTCATAGTGATGTCTTGTCGTTTTGCTTCTGCGGCCCAATGTTGCCTTAAAGACTTGGGAACTTTAACGCATAGATTAACCATTTTTTCGGGTTCCGTTATTTGTTCTTTTTGGTTTTCTTGTTTACCAGTTTTCTGGTTCTCTGGTTTGGATATTTTCGCTTTACCGATTAGATCTCCAAATTTTCCGCTCATTTAGAAAGTACCTCCATAATTTCTTGTCCAAGACTTTTAAAGTCATTCCATGGAATTTTGTCTCTACCAGGCATCTGGTTTACTGGTTTACCAGCTAAGGCTGCTTTTTGAAAAGCGGAGCTGCGTCTAATCATTGTTTTAAATGTAGGTATTCCATTTTCGATTAATTCTTTTTGCATCGTTGCCCCTTCCTTGCTGGGATAGGAGGGGACGATCGCTAGTAGAGCCATATATCTTGCATCCCCAATATCATTGGCGATCGCTAACATTGGTTCTAAACTGACCACATCAGGAGTTGTGGGCAAAATGAGTAGATCACATCCTTTAGCCAATTCTTGTAAATCATCGCTATTAGGTCGAGCTGGGGTATCAATTACTGCGTAATCGTG
>JAAUPO010000421.1 GCA_012033095.1 Synechococcaceae cyanobacterium RL_1_2
GTACTTTTGGATGCCTTTGATAAACCTTTAATGGACCTTGAATTAGCGTAACGGCCCGAATTGGATGTCGCCCGTAACGGAGTCTTTGGATGTGATTAACTTTCTGCCTTGATAAACCTATGGACTGATAGCGAGGCTCTGGGGCCTAACTCTCCCCATCGCTCCTCAATCTAAAATCCAGAATTTTTTGTCCCCTAGGTAACAGGGTTTTTGGTAGTGCTACAGATGTAAGGATATTTAGACCCAGGATAATTGATTATCAAGGAGTTTAATTTTCCTGATCCTTACTTGTATAGGACTACCGAGTTTTTTATAAACCCATTCCAACAACATCGTCAGACTAAAACCTTAATCCACCACTCTACTTACCCCGTTATAAACCGTCATCGCCTTTTCCAAACCTTCGCCCACCATACACTCGATCGCATCCCGACAAAGATAGAGCATCTCCTCCATCACCGGTTTTTCATCCGGGGCAAACTTCCCCAACACATGGTTAACCGTATTCCTTTTCGGCCCCGATTTTCCAATGCCTAAGCGTAACCGGGGAAAATTTTGAGTACCCAAATGGGAAATAAGAGATTTTATCCCATTGTGTCCCCCCGCCGAGCCATTACCCCGAATTCGCATTCTCCCCACAGGCAAATCCATATCATCATAAATCACCAAAATCGATTCAGGCTCCAACTTGTACCAATCTAGCAACGCCCCGCACCGATTCCCCCGATCGATTCATATAGGTAAGGGGTTTCAATAATTTCAATTTATGGTTACCGCGACTTAATACACCCTCCCCCGCAATGCCTTTAAACTTTTTATTTTCCTGACAGGGCATGTGCCACGCCTGGGATAACAGATCGATCGCCTCAAAACCAATATTATGGCGAGTATGATCATATCTAGGCTCAGGATTACCTAAACCAATAATTACTTGAGGAAAAGCCATGGAATTAAATAAAAATTTCTACTGACACAAAAAATGGAGCTGTTCTGCGCTCCAATTTTAAAACAATTAGGAAAGGTTAGGTGGATCGCAGTTTTAGCTCCAAGCCTGATCCACATGCATATTCGCCTCGGCATGAATATAGCTAGGTTTTTCCTTTCTCGGCAATTGTCCAGAAAGAACCAAATGAGCCATGGTATCGCAGATGACCCGAGTTGCCATAAGAGAAGTCATATCACTCACATCATAAGGAGGAGAAACTTCCACAACTTCTAAACCACAGACAGGAGCTTTTGACACAATTTTTTCCTAAAAGGGCTAGGGCTTCCCTAGGTAATAATCCCCCTGGTTCTGGCCAACCTGTCCCCGGAACAAATCCCGCATCAATACAATCAATATCAAAACTAATCCAAACACAATCCGTACCATCCAAAGCCCTTTCCAACGCAAATTCCGCCGCTGCATCAATGCCCATCTCCATAATGTCTGTCACCGTCAAAATATTGGTGGCCCTGTCCCGGCAAACTTTTACCCCCTGACGGGGTACTTGCCAACCACCAATACCCAATTGCACTAAGTTTTTAGCCGGAGCATTGGCCATATTAGTCGCATGGAACCAAGGACACGTATGCATCCGTTCATCTAAATCCGTTTCTTGGGTATCCACATGGCGATCGAAGTGAATAATACCAACTTTTTTATCCCCCAAGTGACGACAAACACCCCGCACCGTAGGAAATCCGATGGAATGATCTCCCCCTAAAATAATCGGAAAAGCACCGGAGCTAAACACATGGGCTACCCCCTTAGAGATTTGATCAAAAGACTTTTCATTATTCGCCGGAATAGTGAAGACATCTCCCACATCACAAAGGGTAATTTGTTCCCGCAGATCAATTCCTAGCTCAAAATTATAGGGGGTGTAAAGAGCCGAAATTCTTCGAATCCCCTGGGGGCCAAACCGAGTTCCTGGACGATAGGTTGTTCCGGAGTCATGGGGCACTCCCATAATGGCAACATCATACTCCCCAACTTTCTTCACATCCTCTAGGTAGGGTGCTTTCATGAAAGTGTTAATCCCAGCGTAATGGGGTAGTTCACCCCTAGAAAAGGTCGGAATGGAGCGATCCTTAATACTCGCTGCAGCCTCTAAGCCCAGCTCCAATCCTCTATCTACTTCCTGTTGCCAACCCGTAAGGGGTAATCGGGATTCTTTTTCCAGAGCTTGTTGCGCTTCACTGGGGGAACGGAAATCGGGTTCGTTACTCATAAACTTAAGCGGGGGTAACTATGTACAAAGTTCCTAATAGATGCAGTTTACTACTGAAGAGGTAATTTTAAATACGGATTAAATATGGATTAATACGGATCACTATTTTCCTTGGTGATCAGAAATCAAAAATACGACTAAATACCTTAACTGAATCGCTCTTCACGACCTAGGGAAAAGGCTATTTCCATGGGCCATAATCTATAAATTTACTTTTCTAAGTTTGCCAACTAAAAAAAGCTAACAAGACCACAAACCCTGGCTAACAAAGGCTTACAACGATAAAAAAATCATTATTTATACATCTTAATTACCCAGGCAATCTAATTTACTTTAAGCCCTACACCGAAAATAATCTACAACTTTTTAATTATGATAAAACCCTAACAAGCATGGTCATAAAGTTCGTAACGTTATATTTCCAATGCACAACCACAGAAGATTATTTTCACTTAATTTCATGGATTGATTCCCATGGCTTTTACAAAGTCATCAAACATTAACATTGCTGAATTATAAAGTATTAATAGATACTTATCCGAGGGCATAAATAAGTGAATATTCCCTAAAATAACCCAGCAAAAATATTTAGTAAAAAGTGATCTTGATCGTAAATAAACTAATACTTATTAGCTAGTAATTAACAATTATATATCTAGGGTTCCAGCTCTTTAAATAATTTGAGTGTTTGGTCCAAGAGATATAGCCAGTCAAAATTTTGAAAGGAAAGTACTGGTACACGGAGGGATAAAAGCCCGGGAGAAGTTTGCTGATCTTTTTCAGATCTCATTCTGTCTTTCGGTTTTTTTGGGTTTTGTCATTTGCAAAGTTTTAACGTTTAAATAATCTGGAGATAAACAAATGGAGCATACATTTTTTTCCTATGGAATTATCACTTTTCTATTGGGAACATTGGGTATCGGAGTTTGGGCTTCCCAACAAATCAAAGGAGATAGTGTTAACTTTTTAGTCGCCGGAAGAGGATTGGCATTGCCCTTAGCCGCCGCGACCTTAATGGCTCAGTCAGTGGACTCCAATGCAACCCTTGGGAATACTGATTTGTCGGCGGAATTTGGTTTTTGGGCTGGTGCGGCTTTACCATGTGGGTTTATCCCTATTGTTTTGATTTTTAATGCTGGAACCTTTTTGGCGAAATCCCATGAATAAGATGGGACTTTATTACCATTCCTGATTTTTTACGGGGTTTAAGTATAG
>JAAUPO010000422.1 GCA_012033095.1 Synechococcaceae cyanobacterium RL_1_2
ATCGTGAATTAAATAACTTAGAAATTTGTAGGGTATCCCTCAAGGGAGCGTAACCCATCGATATTTAAGTTTTAGATGTTATTAAATTCTTATTCCAAAGTTGGGGTGGACTTTTGAGGTCGTTAACGTTCCGTGGTAGTAAAATTTATCCCGTTGATGCATACTTTTGAGTGGCGATGACCCTAGGGCTAGGGCTGTTAAAATGATTGATGTTGAGATTTGATTGTTGATGGATCTAGGTTGAATCTATGGGTATTAGCTCGATCGCACCGGCTAAGATTACGGGGGTAATTCCCGATTCCATTGCCGCAGAAATTGGGTTTGAAGCGGGGGATGCCCTCGTTAGCATCAATGGTGAGCGACTCCAGGATTTAATTGATTATCAATTTTTTGTGCCGATGAATATTTAATCCTAGAAGTCCTCGATCGCTACGGCAAAACCCACACCATTGAGATTGAAAAAGATTACGATGATGACCTAGGGTTAGAGTTTGAGACTGCCCTTTTGATGGGTTAAAGCAATGTACCAATGCTTGCCCTTTTTGTTTTATTGATCAACAGCCCCCCGGCAAACGGGACAGTTTGTATTTAAAAGATGATGATTATCGTTTGAGTTTTCTCTACGGTAGTTACTTGACTTTGACCAATATTCTGCCAAGGGATTGGGAGCGCATCGAACGCCTAAGATTATCTCCCCTATTTGTTTCCGTCCATGCCACAGAACCGCAATTACGCCAGCGTTTACTAAAAAATAAACGGGCGGGATTAATTATGGAGCAGCTAGCGTGGTTCCAAGCAAGACGGTTACAAATCCATGCCCAAGTGGTGGTTTGCCCTGGCATCAACGATGGGCCAGCCCTCACCCAAACCATTAGAGACTTAGCTAGTTTCTATGGGGAAGATACTCCGGCTGTGATTTCGGCGGCGATCGTGCCGGTGGGCTTAACTCGATTTCGACCAGATTTGACCGAGTTAGATCCAGTTACCCCCACTGATGCTGCCATCGTGATTGAGCAAGTCCAAGGCTTACAACAGGAATTTCGCGATCGCTGGGGCACTAATTTTGCGTGGTTAGCCGATGAATGGTTTTTAATTGCTGGTCAGGATTTACCACCGGCCTCCCATTATGAAGACTATCCCCAAATTGGTAATGGGGTAGGTTCGATTCGGCAATTTATCGGTGAATTTGAAACCTTAGCCCATGAATTACTACCGGCGGCTTTGCCAAACCCTAGGGAATTTACGTGGATCGTGGGGAATGCGGTAGAACAAGCTTTTGAGCCCCTGGTGGCTCGCCTCAATCAAGTCAAACATCTGGGGGTCACCCTACAAGCCCTCCATAGTGGTTATTGGGGCCAGGAGATTACGGTTACGGGGTTATTAACAGGGGAAGATTTAATCCAAGGACTACGCGATCGGGATTTACCAGGAAAAATTTTACTCCCAAGTTTGATGTTAAAGCATGACTCCACGGTGTTTTTAGATGACAAAACAGTCACTGAAGTGGCGTTGGCCCTCCATAAAGAAATTCTTATTGTCCATGGCATTGAACATCTGTTGAGCCTATTAACTGATGGGCTAACTGATGGTTCAAACTAGCCTCCACATTTATCACATTTATCGGGATCACCTTTAACAATAATTTTTTAAATTCCTGGTCGTTTACCGGCGGACTAAACAGATAACCTTGGAGGGCATCACAATGGTTTTGTTTTAAAAAGTTATACTCAGCTTCCCGCTCCACCCCTTCCCCCACCACATGGAGATTTAAACCGTGGGCTAACAAAATCATGGCATTGAGAATCGTGGCATTTTTTGTTTGTTCATCTACCCGCTCCACAAAACTACGATCGAGTTTAATGTGATCGAAGGGAAAATTCCGCAAATAATTGAGGGAGGAATAACCGGTGCCAAAATCATCTAGGGCTAATTTAATGCCTAAATTTTTTAATTCCTGTAGGATTTTGCCGGTTTGTTCTGGGTTTTGAATTAATGCTGTTTCCGTAACTTCTAATTCAATATATTGGGGATCAATGTGGTGGCGTTGGAGAATTGTGGCAACGCGATCGCATAGGCCTAGGTCTTGGAAATTAACTCCAGAAAGATTAACCGCAATGGACACAAAAATATTTTCGGCTTGCCAAGATTTAAGTTGTTGACATACTTGATCCAAAATCCAAGTATCAATGGTGGTAATTAAGCCACTTTCCTCAGCAATAGGAATAAAAACGCCAGGGGAAATAAACCCTTTGTGGGGATGAAACCACCTTAACAGGGCCTCCGCACCAATAATTTCTTTGGTTTGAACATCAATTTTGGGTTGATAGTAAATTTCAAATTGATTTTGGATAATCGCCTTACGCAAATCCAATTCAATCAACAAACGATCGCGGGATTGGGCCTGGCTATTTTGATCGTAATAAGCGTAGCTATGGCCAAGATAGGTAGAGGCTTCCACCAAGGCAAAATGGGCATAGTTCAACAACTCATCAATGGTTGTGCCGTCGTTGGGATAATCTGCGATCCCAATGCTGAAGGTAATTACTGTTTCATAATTCATTACCGCGATCGGCTCATCCATTAACTGGGTAATCCCTTGAATGATCAGGGAAATATTTTGTTGAAATTGGTGATCAGCTTCAACCCCTTGCATTAGCAGAATATGTTCTCCATTGAGGCGTAAACATACATCCAAATCCGGCAAACCAGTTTTGAGGCGATTGACCACGGTTTGCATCATCAAATCCACATAATCAATGCCTAAGCTCGTACGGAGTTTTTGAAACTGATCGATCCAAACCAATAAAAATGCTACTTGGGCATTACCTCGCTCTAAATCATGTAATTTTTCCTTAAGTAAAATGCGATTGGGCAAATTGGTAAGGCTATCGTAATAAATTTGATTATTGAGAATCTCGATCGTATTCTCCACATGGTTGAAAGCATAACGATTTAATTCCTGCCCTTTTTCTAATTGGGCATTAATTGCCCCCATTAATTCTTCCAGGGTGAAGGGCTTAGTTATATAATCCGCAGCCCCTAACTCCATTACCTTTCTCAGTCGCACTCGGTCATCTTCCGCCGTAATACAAATAAACGGAATCATCGCAGTATCGGGATTGGCTTTTAAACCCTTTAACACCGCATAACCGTCGAAATTTGGCATCCTTAAATCACAGATGATGACCTGGGGTAAAAATTTATCCGCTAACTGAAGTCCTTTTTTCCCATCACTAGTCTGCACCACGGTAAATCCTCTTTTACTTAACGTTGTGGCAATGGTTGTTAAGATTCTGCGATCGTCTTCGATGAGCAAAATTTTAGACATGGAATCTATAGAGCAGAGCAGGGAACATAGAATTATAGAAAGGTAAAAAGTTTTATTCTTGCTTGATTAATTCAGATGAAGAGAAGTAAGCGGACAT
>JAAUPO010000423.1 GCA_012033095.1 Synechococcaceae cyanobacterium RL_1_2
TGGAGTGAGTTTAGGGGGCTTTTGCCTAAGTCATATTCAAGATAGTTAATTTAAGAATTCGTCGATCGCAAGATCAGAATCTTCCTAAGATGTAACGGCCTCAATCAACCTGAACTAGCTCGATAATTTAGATTTGTTAAGGAATGACGAAGGATTCTACAATGGTAAAAGTCGCAAAGTTTCTTAACAATCCCCTATGACCTCTTCCCTTGCCCCCAAAGATAATGATTGGGCTTTAATTAAAAAGCTAGCCCCCTATGCCCAGCGGCAAAAATGGTTACTATTGATCTCCTTGATCCTCTTAGTACCCGTGGCTATATCGGGGGCAGTACAACCGTTGATCATTGGTCAAGCGATTTCCCAATTAAAGAATGAGCCGGGTTGGTCTTTTTTAATGGACTTTGGTCAAACCGAAGCCTTAAAAATTTTAACGGGGCTGCTACTTGCCACGATTTTGGTGCGATTTTTATTTTTGTCGGTGCAGGGCTATTTGGTGCAAAAAATTGGCCAGGAGGTTACGGCGGGGGGTCAGGATGGATTTATTTGCCCACGTGACCGCCCTATCTTCTAAGTTCTTCGATCGCACCCCCGTTGGTAAATTAATTACCCGCATTACCAGTGATGTGGAAGCCTTGGGGGATGTGTTTGCCACCGGAGCGATCGGGATTTTTAGTGACATTATTTCGATCTTAGCGATCATTGTGACGATGTTTTGGTTGCAGTGGCAATTGGCGACGTTGTTAATTTTGATGCTGATTCCTGTCACGGCGGTCATTATTTACTTTCAAAATCAGTACCGTAAAGCGAATTATGTGGCAAGGGAGGAGTTATCTAATCTCAACTCAAAACTCCAAGAAAATGTCACGGGCATTAACATCGTTCAACTATTTCGCCGGGAAAAGTTTAATGCGGAAATGTTTCGCAAAGTAAATCGAGACCATCTAGAGGCTGTTAATAAAACCATCTTCCATGATTCGGCGGTTTCTGCCACCCTGGAATGGATTTCCCTGGTCGCGATCGCGGGTATTTTAGCCACAGGGGGATTATTAGTCCTTAAGCAGGAGATGAACTTTGGGACGTTATCGGCTTTTATCCTGTACTCAGAACGACTCTTTAACCCGTTGCGTCAGTTTGCGGATAAATTCACCATGTTTCAATCAGGATTTACCGCGATCGAACGTATTAACGAACTAATGGCCGAAAAAATTGAGATTGCCGATCGCGAAAATCTTCAACGCATCTCCACTAATAACGCCTTGTCTGGTGCCCCAAACCATTTTGGGGAAATCATTTTTGACAACGTTTGGTTTGGTTATAAGCCCGATGAATTTGTCATTAAAGATCTAAATTTTAAAATTAAAGCTGGGGAAAAAATTGCCCTAGTGGGCCCTACCGGAGCAGGGAAAAGTTCCATTATTCGTTTATTATGCCGCCTCTATGAACCTAGCAAAGGTCGTATTTTAGTCGATGGGGTAGATATTCGGGATTTATCCCAAGCAGATCTCCGTAGCCACATTGGGGTTATCCTGCAAGAAAGTTTTTTGTTTGCTGGGGACGTAAAACGAAACATTACCCTTGGGGAAGACTACAGTTTAGAAGAAATTAAGCAAGCGGCAGAAATCACTAATGTGGCTGATTTCATTGAACGTTTACCCCATGAGTATGATACGGTGCTACGGGAACGGGGCACTAATTTATCCGGTGGCCAAAAGCAGCTCCTCGCCTTTGCTAGGGTGGCTATCCGTGATCCCAAAATTTTAGTGTTAGATGAAGCTACTTCCAGCCTAGATGTAAAAACAGAGGCCCTCATTCAAACCGCCCTCGATCGCCTCTTAATCGATCGTACCGCCATCATTATTGCCCACCGTCTATCTACCATTCGCAACGTCGATCGTATTTTTGTTTTAAAATATGGAACCCTAGTAGAAGAGGGTAACCATGACCAGCTATTGGCCCAAAATGGTCTATACGCTAGCTTACATAAGTTACAAACCCTAGGTACTTAAACTAACCATATTCTTGTTTGCCGGTGATGGGCGATCGCGTTGGTTAATGGGTCGTTGGAGTAAACTGGTAGTTTCTGACTATTTTTAGGATTTTTAGGATTTTCAGGAATAGAAATTGTTTTTGACTCTTTTTCCATGTTTCTTCACACCCTCCAGTTAACATTTTTTCGTAACTATCCGGAGCAATTGGTTAAGTTTACTGCTCCCAAAACCATTATTTTGGGAAACAATGCCCAAGGTAAATCCAATCTATTGGAAGCGGTGGAATTGTTGGCTACCTTAAAAAGTCATCGTACTAGTCGCGATCGGGATTTGGTGATGGAAGGTAATACCATGGGTTTAATTCAGGGAAATGTAGAACGTCTTCACAGTGAAACTAAATTAATGTTAACCCTCCGCCATCAAGGCCGCAGAACAGCGATGGTGAATCAAGAAACCGTTAGACGGCAACTAGATTTTTTGGGGTGGCTCAATGTGGTGCAATTCTCTAGTCTAGATTTAGAGTTAGTGCGGGGGGCACCGGAATATCGGCGGGATTGGGTAGATAATTTGCTCATACAGTTAGAGCCTGTCTATGCCTATATTTTGCAGCAATATCAACATATTTTGCGCCAACGCAATGCGCTATTAAAGACCATTCGCAAACAAAGAAACCATCATGGTTATCAGTCCCAGGATGATTTATCCCAATTACAACCATGGAATCAACAATTAGTGGTGATGGGCACAAGGCTCATTCGTCGGCGATCGCGGGTGATCGCAAGGGTAGAACCAATTGCGCGATCGTGGCACTACCAAATTAGTGACGGGAAAGAAGAACTGACCCTCAATTATTTACCAAGTATCATGGCCATGGCCGATGATCCGGAGCTGATTCAGCAAACTTTTTAGCAAAATTGGAGGAGCTAGCAACAGCGGAAATCGTTAAAGGGACAACCCTGGTGGCCCCACCGTGATGAAATTGAATTAACCATTAACCAAACCCCAGCCCGGGCTTTTGGTTCCCAGGGGCAACAACGCACTCTAGTCTTAGCCCTTAAACTAGCGGAATTAAATCTGATTGGGCAAGTGGTGGGGGAGCCGCCCCTATTACTATTAGATGATGTATTAGCCGAACTAGATCCCACCCGTCAAAATCTGTTATTAGCTGCGATTAAGGACAATTTCCAAACCTTAATTACCAGTACTCACCTTAATTCCTTTGATCATCAATGGGTGAAGGATTCTCAAATTTTGACTGTGAATGGTGGCCGCATTCTGGATGTTTAGCACGGTGGTTTATCCCCGTTTCATCCTTGTGGGAAATTATTGTAGGAACTATAGTCTTTTTGAATAATTACGGGAAATAAATAGAGCTGAAAGCATTCCATGGTAAGAAATAACCATTCCATACTAAGTTAAATTG
>JAAUPO010000424.1 GCA_012033095.1 Synechococcaceae cyanobacterium RL_1_2
TCTCGACCGTACTCTCTTTTTTATGCAATATTTTCATGGTTCTTGGGATGCTGCTGTCCATTCTGGTCAAGCTATGGCATTGTTATGAAATTTCCATCCCTTTTGCCGTAAAACTCAACAGCGCACTGGATACACAGGGAAAACGCATACTCCCCTTTTTTCGCAATAAGCAAAGTTAAACAAGCTTTTATTGAGAATAAAAATTTTAAAAATCGCTGAAACTATTATTCTTTAGTTGAGTGAAAATTAGTATGCGTTTGCCCTACATTAACCAACAGTAAAAATAATTTTTGAATCAAAAATCTAACTACAGGACAAAAACCTTAAACCCTTGCCCCACAAGCACTATAGCTAAATCGGTTGTAATCTTTACCGCGTAAAGCTCTCAGACCTATTTACTATTTTTTGGCGCAACTTTTGTCCTAATAGTTAGCTCAAAAATAGGGAATCGAACTTATCGCATTAAAGTTAAGGATCCCCTATTTTTTTATAAGGTTATTTGGTGTATTTACTTTTAGGTTAATGGGGTGAGATTAAAGCTTAGCCTGTTGAATGTACTGCAAAATACCGTTAGTAATGGCCTGGGCCATTTGTTGTTGGTATTCATTCGTAACTAAGCGGGGAGCGTCCTCCCGTCCCGTGGTAAACCCAACTTCCACTAATACCGAGGGCATAGAGGTATTGCGTAAAACATAAAAACGGGCTGTTCTAACTCCGCGATCGTTAACATTCATGGTTCTCATGATGTTGTTATGAATTAAGGTCGCTAGATCTTTCCCATTTTGATAATAGTAAGTTTCCACCCCGTTAACCTCAGGCCGGGACAAACTAATGGCATTAGCATGGACACTGACAAAAACATCAGCCCCTAAACTATTTGCCATTTGGGCCCGCCCGGCTAAGCTCACAAAATAATCACTATCGCGGGTCATTCTGACCTGGATGCCTTGGCTTTGGAGCAGCTGGCCGATATAGATAGATATAGGTAAGATAATATCTTTTTCTCTAATACCGCCGATGCCAACTGCCCCCGGATCCTTTCCCCCGTGGCCAGGATCTAACACAACTAAAATATCGCTAGGATTAATATTGTTATTAAAGGTCGGATTATTATTGCTAGCAGGTGGTGCCGGTGGCACATCAATATTACTAGCCGTAGTGTTAGGACTTTGACCAGGTTTCAATTCTAACGCCACCATGCTATTAGTAACTTGGTTTAAGTTTTGAATTTGAATACCCCTGCTAGGTCTTAAACTTAGAACGACTGTATTATTTGCTCCTTGCTGAACCTTTAAATTTTCGATCGGACTACCTGTTGGTAAATTTGGACCTTGTAACTGGTTAGATAGTTGGGCATTCGTAACCACCACTTCGTACATGCCAGTGGATTGATTCCATTGACTTCGTGCTTGAATCGGGGCATTAGCCGTTACTACTAATTGATTTTGGATTAGTTCAATTTTACTCACCATCGCTACCTGACTAGCTGCAGTACTAGGGTTAGACATAATACTGGCTAAGTCATCAATCCGCCCCTGGGGTACTAGGATCAGATCTCCAGATCTAGTAATAGACGCAGACCAATCCGGACTATCGGGTGTTAGCTCTAAACTTACTTTGGCTACCGGTGGATTAGTGGAAAGTTGGCTAAATTTAATATTCTTAACTTGATAGGTATTAATATTCTCGATCGTGCGATCAATAAAACTACTAGGCAAATTAATCCCTTCAATTTCCAAATCAAGACGATTTTTGGCTTGATTACGGGTTGAAGTGGTGCGAATATTACTTTGGCCAGCGAGGTTTAAATCGACATAAAAACCATTTTGGGTGACTTTAAAATTCTCGTAAGTGGCGGTACTACTGGTATTTGTATTAAAAGTAGTATTAGTATTATTAACATCAATTAACTCAGGAGTGGGTAAGGTCACACTCCAGTTTTGGGCAGTTAACCCCTGAATTACTATTTGATTAGGGTCAACGGTATAACCTAAGGCTAACTCAATTACTAACCTGGTAGTTGACTCATTAAATTGACCAACCCTAACATTTTTGATTGAACCTCCCACGGTTTGGTTCGCTAAGGAACTGCCTAATTGGGTTCCTGGGAGATCGATCACCACCCGTACTCCTAAGTTTGAGGAAGGGTCATCTGGTATTAATAATGCACTAGGTTGAACACCTTCAGTGGTGGTAAAGTTAAGCCGATTTTCTTGACGGTTAAAATTCCAATTCGCTAAGTTGCCGGCTTCGGCCCTAGCCGCCCAACACATTAGGCTTAAAGTGCTAAGAAATAGCCATTTCAGTTTTACCATTGTTAATCCTAAATTTGATAGAGGGCAAATGATTAGTCCCCTCCTCACACCAATTGAATCAAGCATCATCATACTTGAAACTGGAACTTACCGACGAATTGAAATGGGGTTAGTTCATTTTTAAGGGTAGTTTACCCAAGATTTTGATAGTTAGCTTTTATTGTATTGTGCTGAAAAATAGGATGCTATTACCCAAAATAATGAAGCTTATTTGATTGATATAAGGTGGTGATGCACAATATATATAATTATGGGTAATTTCTTACTGGAGTTATTTTTACCGTGGCTTTTGGCTTGAAATAATTGAAATAAAAAGAGCGATAAGGGTTACATTTTATTGCTTACCATTAATTAATTAAAATTTGCTTTGATAATTTAATTAGGGATAAATTCAGGGCATTAATTGATGGTCAGTGTAGTTTTCCCTGTTCACCATAATTGAAGAGCATTCTTAATGATGGTACAAAAAATTTTAGTCGCAGTAGATCACTCGGATTTAGGGAAAAAAGTACTAGCTACGGCTCAATCTTTGGGGCTAAAGTATCAAGCTGAATTGATGATCATCCATGTTTTAACTCCAGATGAAGAAACTTCTAGTTTATTTATTCCCGCTGACGTAACGGAATTTTATAATACGTCAACGGTGGAATTGAATTTAGCAGCATGGCAAAAGCAGTGGGAGGCTTACTGTGCCCAAAATTTACAACTGTTGCAGCGGTTTACCCAGGAGTCAGAAGCTCAAGGATTGAAGGTAAATTATCAGCAACTTATTGGTCATCCGGGTAAACTAATTTGCCAAACGGGTGAGTCTTGGGGGGCAGATGTAATTGTGATCGGTCATCGGGGCCGATCGGGGCTAAAGGAATTATTTTTAGGTAGTGTGAGCAATTATGTTGTGCACCATGGAAGCTGTTCTATTTTTATGGTGCAAACCCCTCCTACTTCTACGTAATGCTAGCTCCTAAGAACTTTGGGAAAAAGCTTAGAACGTGTTTGAAAAGTATCAAATGTTGTTGAGTTGCCCCCTAAATCCCTGAATTGGGGGGGACTTTATTGGTTAAAATCTAGGTGATTTCCCGCAGAATGGGG
>JAAUPO010000425.1 GCA_012033095.1 Synechococcaceae cyanobacterium RL_1_2
ACTAAACCCAACAGGAACAACATCAATGTACGCCGTAAAATTTTCCGATGAATTGGGGTATTGATTCCAGCTAGATTGCCTTGGTATTTTCAAGGGAAAAAGCCATCGCCATGCCCATAATCCATAGAAACCAAGGAAAAACCAAATCGGCTAGGGTACAACCATGCCAATCTGCATGGGCAAGCCAGGGATAAACTTCTGGGGCCACACTGGCTTGATTGATCACAATCATTAACGCGATCGTGATGCCCCGAAACAGATCAAGGGAAATCAATCTCGATGGTTGCAACGGTTTAGCCTTAGGGGTGTTAGTCATTGATTTCTCGCATTCTCGATCGATATAGGGAATTTGGGGCATTGAGTTACGATCAACGCAAGTCAATACCCATAGTAATCAATAACATAACCCTAAAATAATCCGGTAGTGCTAAAGCTGTGAGGATCCTTAGAACGAAGGTAATTGTTTGTCAAGCAGTTCAACCGCCATGATCCTTACTTGTATAGGACTACCAATAATCATTCCTTCGTCAAGACTTCAATCCTTCAAGTCTAGGTGATGAAAACAAAGGCAAGTTTACTATCGATGGGATTGTCATCAGTGTGGGTACCGATAAAGTTTGTCTTGACCTTGGCTGATTATTGGGACTTTCAATTACCCTCCAATAAAAAAATCTTCCAGATTACAATTACCATCCGGAAGATTAAAACTTAAATCTAAGACTTATAGAAGTTCTATTTATTGAATAGATTCTGTGGAACTACCGCCATAGAGAGCATCGGATTCCTTGACGAAACCGCTATAGGCTTCCATGCCGTGTTCACCAATATCTAGACCTTCAAATTCTTCTTTCTCAGTCACTCGAATACCAATGGTGTTTTGTAGAATTAGCCACAGAATGAAGCTAAAGGCAACGGTGAAACCACCAACGCTAAGAACACCAACAATTTGGGCGATTAGTTGTTTTAGTCCACCACCGTATAATAAACCGGTATCTTGGGCAAAAATGCCAACCATTAAAGTCCCAAATACGCCACAAACTAAGTGAACTGAGGTTGCACCCACGGGGTCATCGATTTTGATTTTATCGAAGAAACCTACGGAGAAAACAACAATGACTCCAGCCATTAAACCAATCCAAAAGGCACCCCAAATACTTACCCCATCACAACCAGCGGTAACCGCTACTAGACCAGCAAGAATACCGTTGATAATCATGGAAAGGTCGGGTTTACCATCTTTGAGCCAGGAGGTCGTCGTCGCCGCGCAAGCCCCCGCAGCCGCAGCCATATTGGTAGTTACTGCAATGTGAGCGATCGGACCCGCATCCGCAGCTAGTTGAGAACCAGGATTAAAACCAAACCAACCGATCCAAAGAATTAAACATCCTAGGGTCGCAATGCTCATGTTATGGCCAGGAATTGCTCGAACAGAGCCATCTTCGGTATATTTTCCTTTGCGAGGGCCAAGGATATAAGCTCCCACTAACGCAGCCCAACCCCCTACGGAGTGAACAAGGGTAGATCCGGCAAAGTCGCGGAATCCAAAGTTATATAGCCATTCACCATCCCATTGCCAGTGTCCGGTAATAGGGTAGGAAATAGCCACAAGTAGAAAGCTAAAGATTAAGAACGCATCGAATTTAATTCTTTCCGCTACTGCACCGGAAACGATCGTCGCAGCGGTGGCAGCAAAGGCTACTTGGAACAGAAAAGAAATAGTTTCGGGTACGGCTTCGGGATAGGGGTCATTTCCATAGGGAGCAGGATCTCCGCTAAAGAAGAAACCACTTAATCCGATAAAGGGATTCCCGTTACCATACATGAATGCATAACCGATCGCCCAGTAAGCAATAACCGCAATCCCAAACACAAAGAGGTTTTTAGCTAGAATATTGACAGCGTTTTTCTGCCGACAAAATCCGGCTTCTAACATCGCAAAACCAGCATTCATAAAGATTACTAGAATGGAACAGGCAAGCAAAAAGACGGTGTCTAATATAATTTTGAGTTCGTCAGTGCTAAGGGATTCTCCATCTTGAGCCATAGCTGCTGTTTGCCAAACCACAACGATAATTGCAGTCAGAGGAATACAGGCTAGCCAGGTAGGGGAGAAAGATTTAGAAAGTTTTGTGAGAAAACCTATGGCGATGGAATCGTCTTCCATCTGACTTAGGTTTTTGGGACTAATTTTTTTTAACATTGTCAATAGAGAGGTTGTATCTCCTTGTTTGGTAAAAAACTAGAAATTTATACTAGATGAAGATGGCCAAAGATAAGGTAATAATTGAACATTTATGAAATTCATTGGGTGGTAATTTCGGAATGGGTTCATAGATTCCAATTATTGAAAAGATCAGCTACATCGTATTTTTGCAAAACTGCTAGTTAGTCTTAATTTTGATTAAACGTTAAGGTAATTACGTTAAACTGTCTAGTTTTGATTTTTTAAGGCTATATCAAGCTACTGTTCTTGACTAGGCATTTTTTTGAGTTATCCTGCTATTGAATTAAATTAGAGTAACCCATTATTTAGAACTTAATAGATTAAATTTTTTTAATTTAAACCCCTTTTTAATTACATCAAAATCATTGGCCCTGCACTAAATGTAATTATGTAATTGGATTCAATTTGAGCCAAGGAGAGGTGAGCTATCGGTTTTGGTTTAGCCCTGGCCGTTGGGAACTAGACGGAACAGGGGATGTCCATAAATTTTTAGGAGCCTATATCTCGTTCAATTCCCGATAGTTCTATATACAGGTAAGGAGCCTGAAGTTTAAAGTTCTTGATAATCCATTAACCTAGTCCTAAGTACGCTTACAGCTTTAGCACTACTGATATTTTTATTGAGAGTTTCAAAAACCTAATGCTATTTGTTTTTTGGGTTAGGGCCCAAATCCGATGAAACTAGGTTTGGTGTATTATGAATTATCAGTAAATCGTTAAAAAATTCAAAACTTTTAAATATAATCAATTGAATTTAGTATGGGATCTTGCTCCCTGCTATAAGCCCATTTTAACTATATTTGTTTCCCATAATTATTCCAAAAGATTACAAATAAGCCGTTTCTCTTCCTGATTCAATTTCACGCCATAGATCGATGGGGACATCACTTCAATGATGTCGCCTTTGTCATCCGATATGTATTTAATTATTTAATTAATCCCAGAATTAGCCATAACTCTTCTTCTTGATGATTTTTTTAATCTATCAAGTCTATGATAGCTAAACTTTATGCGGTCGCTGAACACAATTTGCAATTTAGTAAAGTCAATTATGATCAATTTGATTCAATATGGGATTTATTTTCCTTACTTTAGGCTAATTTTACCTTGACTTATTTCCCGTAATTATTCAAAAAGATTATAAGTTAAATTAATGAGCTAGAGTTCTGTAGATTAGAAC
>JAAUPO010000037.1 GCA_012033095.1 Synechococcaceae cyanobacterium RL_1_2
TCCTTGCAGCGGTAACCTAACTCTACGACATAAACGCGATCGCTAACGGGGATGGGTACGTACCATCCGAGCCAACTCATCACAGGAAAATTCCTGAACACTATAGTAGCTATTTTCCTCAGGCATTCCATCGGTCACATCACATAGTTGTAGGGTCAGGTTTCTCCCCCCTTGATCCCTTAACTTCTGTTTATGTTCATCGGTTACATCCCAATAAACGTAAGCCCATTGAGGATCTCTAGGTAATAAAACAATAGTCGGTTCCCCATAACCCATGGGAAGTTCCCCTAACTCTTCATCCACGGAAGCCAGGGTCATCCCCGCTGCATCGTCCTGGCCCACTTCAAATTTTTTCGCTTCGATGGCTTCTTGGGCTTCTGGATAGGGGGTTTGGGTCGGGGGAACAATGCGGCGATCGAGGGCTTGGCTAGCGGAACTAGCAGGTACATTAAGGTTTACAAAACGCATTTCCATCCCCGGAATGGTTTCTGGAGAAGGAAAAGCAGGTAAATCCTCTGGGGCCATGGGTTGAGTCAAGGGATTATTCGGTGAATTTTGTTGGGGGGATGGCTCTCCCCTCGAACGATGGCAACCGCTTGATCCTCTGAGCCTTTGGGGTTTGGAGTATTACTCGTAATATCCGTTGCGATCGTCGTTGGTGCAATGGAATTTTTTTGCTCATAATTAGCAATGACTTCTAATAATTCCACCTTGCGCATACGACTATAGCGAAAGATCTGATACTTACTAGCAACCTTTCGGAGTTGTCGTAGGGTCATTTGTTCTAAACGTTTTATACTCCTGAGTCATGGCCTAACAGTTTCTCCAAAGGAATTCCAAATAAATGCGGAAAGTGAACACAGCAATGTCAGTTACATCGGCTTGTGCTGACCACGGCCTAGGGCTGGAGCAAACAACACCGATGTGTCCCCCTCAATCTTACTAAGAATTAAAGACTTACTAAGATCACAATGTTGGAATTTGACAACATTGGGGATCAATCCTGAACCTCCCTATGTAATCTAAAAAGATGCTTATCTGTCAATACTTTCGGCATATTATTGATGCTTCTTTTCGCCGAATTATCAATTATTTGGGGATCAATAAATCATGAAATCCAGATATTTCCTGGTTAAGGGGGATCCCAAGGGTAATAATGGGGATAATAACCTCCTGTGCTGCGAAAAATCCGTTGTTTGCCAGTCTCCCTTAGGGCGATCGCAACCTTCAACCGGGTCACTCATCGATAACCTATGGCCACAACCCCAGGAGCATGGACAGGGAGTTTATACTCATAATTTATGTAATTTATGTCAGTCCCCATTAACCATGAATTTAAACGTGGCTCACTTAGGATGATTCCTTGGTTAATTGACCAACAATGGTTCCTAATCCAACGGAATTAGAGGCTTTAAACAGTAATCGATCGCCGGGCTGGATGAATTGTTTAATGGCAGCGAATAACTGATCATGGCGATCATAGCAATCGGTGTTGATCCCGGTTGCCCCCGCAGCGATCGCTTGGGCCGTAGGATCATCCGTTAGCACAAATAAATGATCTAGCCCCAGGGTTTGAACGTGGTGGCCAACTTTGGTGTGGAGTTCCTCCGCAAAATCCCCCTGTTCTTTCATGGTTCCCAACACCGCAATTTTCCTTTGGCCAGGGGTTTGGGCTAATAAATCAAGGGCGGCCACCATGGATTCTAAACCAGCATTATAGGTTTCATCCAGAATCACAATATCTGGCTCTAGGGTATATCGCTGGGAACGACCCTGAAGGGCATCTACCTGTAAACCTTGTTTCAGTTGATCCCAGGGAATATTTAATAACTGGGCGATCGCGAGGGCCGCTAAAAAATTAGACCCTATATGCTCCCCTGGTAACGGCAACTGAAATGATTGATTCCCCACTTTTAAGGTGTAGGGATCGAGTATTTCTCCTTGGAGATCTCCCCCAGTGAACCCATAGGTGATGGTTGGGCCTTGCCATACTTTACTAGCGGTTGCCATTAACAAGGAATAGTCATAATTTAGGATGGCTGTAGCTTGGGGGTTGAGGGTTTCGAGTAGTTCACATTTAGCCGCCGCGATCGCTTCCCGAGAACCTAAACGGCCAATATGGGCTGTGCCCACATTCGTAATCACCGCAATGTCCGGTTGAGCGATCTGGCCTAATAACGCAATTTCCCCCCGACCTCGCATGGCCATTTCAATAATGGCAAAATCATGGTGGGGTTTAATCTCTAATAAAGTTTTTGGCACACCAATTTCATTATTAAAATTAGCGGTGGTTTTATGTACTTTCCCCTGGGTACCCAGAGCCGCAGCAATTAATTCCTTAGTGGTGGTTTTTCCCACGGAGCCAGTGATACCTATCACAGGAATCTTAAATTGAGATCGCCACCATTTACTGAGATCTTGATACGCTAAAAGGGTATCCTTCACAACCACTTGGGCAATGGTGGAGGGCACCCCAGGACAAGGCTGCTCTACTATGATCGCGATCGCTCCTTGCTCGATCGCCCTATTTACAAAATTATGACCATCAAAATTATCCCCCCTTAAAGCCAAAAAAATATCCCCAGCCCCTATGCTCCGACTATCCGTACTAATACGTAATAATTCTTGATTCAACCTAAGGTTTATTTCATTAAAAATTTTGCCATTGATGGCTTTACTAATTGTTTGAATATCCATAAAAAGTTATTGGTTAATGGGGTATAGGTTTGATTACAATAAAATACATTTGTTAATATTTGGCATATAGGTATATATCTGATCAAAAACTGAACTATAAATTCAAATCTAATTGATTAATTTTTAAATCAATTTTTCAGTAAAAATACGTAATTATTTCTTGATAGCAAGGGAACAAAAATAATTTATTATAATTAGTAATAGAAGTTTTAAAAAAATCAAAAAATACTAACAATTAACATTAAAAATATTTTTTAAGAGGTGATTACCATCCTTAGGTAAAAACAAGGTTAAAACCAATTAATGCCCTAACTATGGAGTAGTTTAAGTGGTTTTCAGGAGTTTAATTTTTAACATTTAATTTTTAATATTTAATTTCGGTGGTTATGAAACCGCCTAAGCTAAGATTAAATCTTTCCTAATTGGCTAAATATATTTTAATCGATGGGTAAATATCCGTAAATCTACGGATTAATAATGTATCCCTTCTACGCCATGAACAGTCTGCAATTAAATTCTTGAATAATATTTTGAATATTAATGGTGCATGAGGGTAACTTTCCCCACCACCGCATAGACGATAAAACTATTCTGACCCAGCTCAATTTCATCCTTTCAATGAACCTTTAAATCCATTTTTAACTCATGTTTCCCACGGGAGGATAATGGGGTGACAAATCCATCTTTAACTGAAGCAAGATTCACCGAGCCTAAATATATTAGGCAACCTAGTATCATTGAGCAAGAAATTTATGATGCTTTGGTGGCTCTTGTTCGGCAAGAAGATCCCCAGACCATGTTGGATGAGTTTCGGCACTTGTTTGTCGAAGGATCAAAGGTTAAGTATCAGAAAATTTATGTGAATTTGTCTGAATTGGTGGCAGCCCCAGATATTCAAGAAAATTTTCCGTTTATTCTCAATCGTTGCTGTCATATCCTAATTAACTATTGGCGTTCTTCCCCCAGTAACCATTGGGCCATTTTAGACCTCATTGATTTATTCCACGATGTTCGTCCCCCTCGCTCTTCCGCTTCCCGTACCTCCCGTCGTATTCGCCAATTAGTTTTAGCCTTTAATGAAACCCCCCAATACCGCACGATCGAGCGATTATCGAAGGTAATTGCTGGCGATCACGACGGAAAAACAAAATGGAGAAAATGTTGGGGACTTAATTAAATCGTTATCCCTACCTTTATAACTATTGCTTATTAAATACAGATAGTAACTATGAAGAACGGGAGACGGTGCGTAAAATCCAAGAAGAAATTCAACATAAATTTGAACTAGATATTTCCCAGTTTGTTACTCATCAGGTCAGATTGGTTCAATTAGTCCGTAAAACCCAGTCCATTGAAGAAGCCCAAAAATTATTAAAAAAAGTAGAAAATCCAACCCTACTGACCGATCGTGAAGTAGCGGTGGCCATTAAAAATTTTGTTGGGAAGGTCAATGGTCGTTATACCCATCGCGATATTTCTCAACATTTTTTAGCACAAAGTTTGGAAGTTTCAACCTACGGACAGTTTAAGGAAGATCTATATCATTACCTGGTGTCTTCGATCGATCCTAAATTTGGTCAAGCCCAATTCAACCAAAAGCTCTACGACATTATCCAGGGTACTCTACCGGATTTTAATGATAAAAAATTAGACCAGTTTTTGATTTTACGAACATCCAGCCAATTACTTAACTTTTTGGTGGTGGAAAGTCCCCATCAACCTAATCATTATGTGTTTGTGGATTTGATTACAAATCTAGGCCCCACATCCACCACTGTCCTATTATTAAAACTCGCTTTATTGAGTAATAAAGTTAGACCCCACCTGGAAAAACGGTTTTCAATTTTGTTTAATCATTACGAAGCATCGGCGGAGGATGGGGTTCCTTGGTTGGTTAAATCTTTGGAAAATTTACACATTGCCTTGAGTGTTCATTTTGGTTCGGCTGATGTTTCCTGTATTCAACAAATTATGTAATTGTTGTTTACGAATAGGAAGATGTTCAGCCAATGGTAGTGTTCAAGCTGTAAGGATATTTAGACCCAGGATAATTGATTATCAAGGGGTTTAATCTTCCTGATCCTTACTTGTATGGGACTACTCAGCAAATGATCCTATCCCGGTTTGCCTAAATTTGAACTACAACGCTTTCACCATCCCCATTTTGCAAAAGTGGGATGCTCCCCTTAATCACAATGAACCTGATCAGCATGAAATCAATACAGTTCAAGCATTACAAATCTACCGATAGATACTAAATGGGTTCTATATAACCTCTAACCTCCTTGTCCCCATCTAAGTTCTAAGAGCCATGGTGGGTTAAATCCAACCAATAAAAAAGCGAGCATCGTAGATACAAACTCGCCCAAGGCAACCAGTAATTGATTGCATCATGATTAATTCTTGATTAATAGGCCTAATCGCCCTAGGGCAATGGCCACGGAATCTAGTTGCTGCCGGTAAAGACAACTTCAGGAAATTTTTCTTTGGCTTTAGGTAAAACTTTTTTCGTACCTTGCTCTTGCCAATAGTTAATGACTTCTGTAGCTTGGTTGAGGATGTCGATGCGCTCAGCTTCGTCAATCCATCTTTTGGAATCTAGTTCATCTTTTAGTTCTTGCCATGCATCATTGCGGGGCCAAAAGTAATAGGATGTTAGGGGACTAGTAGCTGCGCCAACTTGTTGATCTACCGCGATCGCTACGTTTTTATCTAGCCATACTACCTTGAGTATAAATCTTGCCAAACTTAATTAACCTCCATACCGGTTTTGATAAAGTTACAATCTTTCATCATAACCTATCCTTAAGATTTTCTAGAAAATCTTTTAGATCCGCGATCGCCAAGGGAGGCCAGCGACGCACATTGGTTAACCAATCCAAATCCTCATAACGACTATCTAAACCGATCGCGGCTACCCAGTTACTTTCCGCTTCCCCCGTTTTTCCTTCAGACCACAGTAGGGCAGTAAATGCAGCTCGCATATCAGCAAAAATGGGATAGTCTTGAATTAAGTTAGCCATCAGCTTACGGCTCTGTTCCCGTTGGCCATTTTGATATAGGGCCAGGGCTAGGTTAGCTTTAGCAAACGCAAACTCCGGTTCTAGCTGAGTGGCTTTTTCATAGTCTTGAATTGCTTGTTCCCATTGGCCAGCCCCAGCATAGCTATTTCCCCGATTGTTGTAAGCAACTGGATCGTTGGGTTGTAGCTCTAACCCTCGATTATAATCCGCGATCGCTAGATCCCATTGATGCTTAGCTTCGTAGGTAATCGCCCGATTTAAAAATGGATCAGCAATCTCAGGAGCTAATTTGATAGCTTCATTAAAATCAGATAAGGCTTCATCAATTTTATTTTCCCCTAAAAAAGCATTGCCCCGATTGCTCCATAGGGCAGGATTTTCTGGAAACTCCTGTAACAATTCACTCAAAATAGTTTGGGCTTGTTCGTATTCCCCAACTTGCAATGCTGCGATCGCTTTTTGGTTTAACTGCTCCCCTCGCAGCATATCCTCGTCCGTCATCGCCGCCATCGCCGTTCCCGGCCAGAGTAACGCGATCGACAACAGGAAACTAAAAATTAAACGTAAAATAGGCATATATTCACATTTGATCAAAATTTGATCAAGGCTAATTGTATCGGATTGTATAAAGACTAAGTTAGGAGGATAGATGGGCACTGTAAAAAGTTACGGATGGGCCCCTCAAATCCCTCCCCCCATCGAGGAAAATTTTAAAAATTAGTCCCTAATTTTGGAACTAGGATTTTTCCCACGTCCTCTAACGCTATCAATTCTAAACAATTCAACTAAGAGAAACAGGCTAATCCCACATATCTCCATGGTGACGGATTTCCATGGTTAAAACAACCAATGGATTTTGAGACGTAATCTTAGCCTACAATCACTACAATACTCCGGAGAAAACTAAAAGGCGATAAGCTCGTGGTAGCAGACCTTGATTAAAACGTTGATTCTGAGCCAGGTTCAGAAAGTATGGTTTTAAACTGAAATCCTTAGCTAAGAAGAGTTTCAGGTTTAAATGATGACAGACCCTAGAAAACAATGAACTAAACCTTTGATTAACCATGCTTACCGGGTGCATCGATTTTAATATCCGGTTTAATTTAGTTCCCACTGACAACAACAGGATACCTCGTTTTCAAGGACCCTAACCCTGGTAGAGATAGGGGACAAGCATTAGCAATTAAGATTCAGAGGTCTGAAATTGAAAATCTGACAACTGGTCACTGTTCCCTGGTAACGGGGTACGATGGCTTGATAACTGACTAGAAGCCGCTTTGATAAAGCCTAAAAATAAGGGATGGGGATTATTCGGGCGGGATTGAAATTCAGGGTGGAACTGGCTAGCGATAAAGAAAGGATGAGCCGTCAATTCGATAATTTCCACTAGGCGGCCATCGGGGGACGTGCCACTCACCACATAACCATCTTCATGGAATTGGGTACGGTAAGCATTATTAAACTCATAGCGATGGCGATGGCGTTCATATACCACTTCCTCACCATAGAGTTGGTGGGCTAAGGTGTGGGGAGTGAGGCGACAGGGATACAGACCCAAACGCATGGTGCCCCCAAGATCCGTTATGTCCTCCTGTTCTGGTAAAAGGTTAATCACTGGGTTAGGGGTATCAGGATTAAACTCAAAGCTATTGGCCTGATCGAGGTGAGCCACGTTACGGGCCCATTCGATCACCGAACATTGCATTCCTAGGCATAACCCCAAAAAGGGAATGTTATGTTGGCGGGCATAGGAGATTGCTGCCACCTTGCCATCAATGCCCCGATGGCCAAATCCACCAGGCACCAAAATTCCTGCCATTCCTTTTAAATATTTCTCGGCCCCATGGATTTCAATTTCCTCTGCATCCACCCATTTCGGTTTAACCTTGCCCTCTAAGGCTACCCCTGCGTGGCCCAAGGATTCAATTACGGATAGATAGGCATCATTGAGTTGAATATATTTCCCCACGATCGCGATTTCCAATTCATAGGTGGGGGCCTTCATCGTTTTCACTAACTGTTGCCATTGGCTTAAATCCGGCGATCGATTCTCCATGCGCAGACGGTGAAGGGTTTGGGTGGCTAACCCTTCCTTTTCCATGTTTAATGGCACTTCATAAATACTGCTAGCATCCTGGGCCGTAATCACAGCGGAGGTCGGGACATTACAAAATTCAGAAATCTTTTCTTTGAGACCATCGGATAGAGCCTGTTCACAACGACAAACCAAAATATCCGGCTGAATACCAATGGATCTCAGTTCCTTCACCGAATGCTGGGTTGGCTTTGTTTTCATTTCCCCTGCTGCCACAATTAAGGGAATGAGGGTAACATGGATATAAAGCACATCATCTTGGCCCACATCTTTACGAAACTGGCGAATCGCTTCTAAAAACGGTAAGGATTCAATATCCCCAACGGTACCGCCAATTTCAGTAATCACAAAATCCGGGCTAGTGTCCCTAGCGACTCGATGTACCCGTTCTTTAATTTCATTGGTAATGTGGGGAATAACTTGCACTGTTCCCCCTTCATATAACCCTTTACGTTCTTTATTAATTACTGACTGATAGATCGAACCAGTGGTGACGCTATTTAAGCGGGACATGGAGGTATCAGTAAACCGTTCATAATGGCCTAAATCTAGATCTGTTTCTGCTCCATCATCGGTTACAAACACTTCCCCATGTTGGTAGGGGCTCATGGTGCCGGGATCTACATTGAGATAGGGGTCAAGTTTAATGATTGAGACACTATAGTTTCTAGACTTCAGGAGCCGTCCTAGGCTGGCTGCCACAATTCCTTTCCCAATACTAGAAACTACTCCCCCGGTGATGAAGATAAATTTAGCCATTACCAACAAATCCAATAATTATCCATAGTTAAACATTACTAACCCATTGTCCCATTGAATAATTAAAACAAAGTATTTTTTCTGGTAATCTCTAGAATTTTTTCTCGGTTAGTGGTTAAAAGTCCATGGCCAATCTATGATCTCTAGGGCTAAGGTTGATTATGGATTCCGCCATCACAACTTCAAAGATGGATCTAGGGACAGAATTTGTACAGGTTGTAAAGGAAAAAGGGGGTATAAGCAATTAGAGGGTAAAGTTAATGTTTAAGGTTGCATCTCCATAATCTAAATAATTTAAATGTTTAATTTTAAATGTTTAATTTTTAAACGTTAAACAGACTTAAACACTAAACAATAGGTCTTAGTATCATTCTATGGATTAAAATCCGTTTAAATCCATAAATCGATGCCGTTGAAAGCAAAATTGAGCGATCGCGGTACCTCAAGATTATGGGCTTTAAATCCTGATGCTATCAACTATTTCAGAGGGATAATGGGCTAAATTCGATTTCGAATGATCGTGGTAAACTTTGGGTAATCTGACTGAGCAATGGAACTATGGATGATCGTCGCCGGGAAACAACTCAAGAAGTTGAGCAACTATTAGCTACTACTCCCCTATTTAAAGGCCTATCAGAGGAAGTCTTAACTAGGGCAACGGCCCATGTGGTCACCCGTAGTCATCCGGCAAATCAAGTAATTTTATTGGAAAATGATTGGGGTGGGGCGGTCTATTTTGTGATTGATGGTTGGGTCAAAATTCGCACCTATAACCTGGATGGGAAGGAGGTTACCCTTAATATCATCGGGAAAGGGGAAATTTTTGGAGAAATGGCCGCCATGGAAGAAGTACCGCGATCGACCGATGTCATTACCTTGACCGCTACTACCATTAGTAGTGTTCCAGCCCAGGATTTTATCCATTTAATCCATAATGAACCCTTGGCGGGGGTACGCTTAAGCCAATTGATGGCGAAAAGGCTACGGCAAGTCAACCGCCGGCTGCGGCTACGGGAAGCGGATAGTGTGTCCCGGGTAGCAGATACATTGATCTTTTTGGCGGAAGGCCAGGGAACCCAGGGGAGCAATGGGATTGAAATGCCGAATCTCCCCCACCGGGAATTGAGTAGTTTGAGCGGATTGGCGAGGGAAACGGTAACTAGGGTCTTAACTAAATTGGAGAAAAAAGCATTAATTCACCGTGAAAATAATATTATGTATATTCCTAGTTTAGATGCCCTTGAGGACATCATTAGTTAGGCTCAATTCAGGGAATTACTTCGAATTATTTCAAGATTTTATGACAGATTTACACGTAACAGTAATTGGTGGTGGCTTGGCTGGCACAGAAGCGGCCTGGCAGGCGGCCCAGGGGGGAGTTAGGGTTACCCTCAAGGAAATGCGCCCTGTACGTGTTAGTCCCGCCCACCATAGCGAAGAATTAGCGGAGTTGGTATGTAGTAATTCCTTTGGGGCCATGGGCACCGATCGCGCTGCTGGTTTACTCCATGAAGAGTTACGCCGTCTTAACTCCATTGTAATTAATACCGCCGATCGCCATGCAGTACCAGCGGGGGGGGCTTTAGCGGTGGATCGGGGGGAGTTTAGTGCCCAATTAACCCATCTTGTGGCTAACCATCCGTTAATTACCCTCGATCGCGAAGAAGTGACCACTATTCCCCCAGAAGGAGTAACAGTAATTTGTACTGGCCCCCTCACCAGTGAACCATTAGC
>JAAUPO010000426.1 GCA_012033095.1 Synechococcaceae cyanobacterium RL_1_2
CTTACAGCTTTAGCACTAACGATGTTAGAACTTAAGAGCTAAGAGGGATTAAGATAATTGCCCCGCCATCCCCATCAAGTTTTTACCATCATAGTCCATGGCATCATAGACTAAACACCATAACTAACCCTCATAATACCTGGGCTTAAGCACAGATCATTGATCTCAAAAATACGTGCAGAATAGGTGCATAAATATTCCCAATCATTACCTTCCCTGCTCTCACGATGGACTATTTTCATGGGAAATGATCAATTAAGACCAAATTTTCCTATGTTTATATAAAAAAATATTGAAGGAAAGTGATTTACAACTAAGAAGATAGTAACCTATACTTTATCAAAGTACTTAACGCTAAGTGAACCATGGGATAGACCTGTATCTATTTATTTTATACTCTATAATTTCTAGGCGGTTGATTTTGGTTACCCTCAAAATGGATTACTAATATGAACCTAATTATGTTTTATATGGCATAATTATGATAACTGCAAAAAGCATAGGATTTTATTCATAGGCCAGCTTTAGGTATATATACCTTGCTTTAGCTGATTAGCTATCAATTCCTCACCATTGATGGCCAGTTTGATCCCTGATGAACCTAAATTCTTTAGCTGAGTAAGCAATTATAGCTATCCATGGCTAAGTTTCGTTTTTTAAACTTTGATTTCCCTTGGTTTTCCTACTGAACTAATTCTTGACTGTAAATTCCCTTGAAATCCATGTAACTGGAATTGTGCTTTGGGGTTTTGTTCTTTTTGATAATTCACAAAAATCATTAATTATCAGTCTTGCCATTAGTTTTGTCTGATCACTAACTACCAATTTTTGATTCATTAATTCACTAAAGGATTATTTATAGAACATGAGCAATATGAACTTGCCTAAAGATTATTTGGTCAAGCTATCTCAAGAACGAGGCCTATCCCCTGACCAAGAGGAAGTTTTTTTATTACGATTGTTCTATAAAAAACAATATAAAGATATTGCCGCCCAATTGGAAACCTCTGCCCAAGCTTGTCAGAAGAGAATGGGTCAGGTTTATCGTAAGTTTGGGATTATCAAGGGAGCTAGGGGTAAGGAGACTAGGCTAAGGGCTTTACTGAATAACGAATTTAAGGCGGCCGGCGGAAAAATGCCTAAATCGGTGCTTACACCGGAATCGATTGCCCCGATCGCGGTAGAACCCATCAAAACCGTTACGACGGCCCCCCGCGCCAAAGTCCTGAAAAAAAATAAATTAACTCAAAACTTACCGGCCAGGAGCTATCGGGAATTTGTCGGTCGTCAGGGGGAATTAGAACAAATCCTAACGTTGTTATCTCCCCAAGATACAGCCCACCTGATTAGTATTACCGGCATGGCAGGTACAGGCAAAACATCCCTGGCCCTAGAAGCAGCCTACCAATGTTTAGAAGAAAATGGTGGATTAGAGGAACCACCCTATTTTGAAAATATTGTGTTCTGCTCCGCCCAGAAACACCATCTTACCCCTGAGCGAATTTAACCGGTTTAAGCAGATCAGGATCTAGGGAGTGTGTTGGCTACCATTAAGCGTACCATCGCGAACAAAGATGATGATGAGGCTTCCTTTGAGCAAATTATTGAATTGGTGGCCAAAAATTCGACCCTAATCATCATTGACAACTGGGAGAGCATCAGCGATCAAAACGAAATGCTTTCTTTCCTCTATGAATTGCCCCCCAGCACCAAGGTGATCATTACCAGTCGTGAACTGTTACTCCTTGATTTTTCAGTCCGCTTAGGGGCGTTACCTTTACGGGATGGTCTGCAATTAATTGAAGAGCAAACCAAAGAACAACAGATTGAGCTTACTAAAAACCAGGCGAAAGAGTTATATGTAGGTACAGGTGGTATTCCCCTGTCTATTATTTATTGCCTTGGCCAGATGGCGATCGGTTACTCCGTAAGCAATGCCCTACAGAAGTTAATCCAACCCCAGAGTGATTTTGTTCAATTTAGTTTCCAGCAAATTTTTGATGGTTTAGGAGATACCGCCACTGACAAATTGATGATGGGACTATCCCTATTTCAGGGGTCTGCGGCGAAGGAAGCGATGATTAAAGTGGCCCAAGTGGATGGGGAAAGCCTCGATACAGCCGATGCGTTAGTGAATCTTCAACGCCTATCCATTTTTGAGCAGACTAACGGTCGCTATAGTATGCCATCTTTGATTCGCAGCTATATTAGCCCTAAGGTTAAAAAGGATACTAAGTTTTTATAAGGAGGCCTGTAATCAATGGGTGAAATGGTATGAGGATTTAGGGTCAGATTTAGATAATCTTGATCCCCCCATCCTTGCCCAGGACTGGGATAACCTTCATAACGTGATGAGTTGGTGTTTAAATAACGATCAAAACGATCAATTAGATATATTTAAAACCCTGTTAAATAGTTTGGCCCAGGTTAAGGCTCCTGCCCATAATGCGGATCAGGTTTTAGCTTGGCATGAACAACTATTAGCCAATAAAGCCAAAGCTACGGAGTTTAGTGGCTTAGCCCAAGTGATGTTAGAGCAAAGTAAGGTTTTAACCGCTAAAGGGGGAGAATCAAACCTGGCTCTAGCCCAGGAGTTATTACTCCATGCGGTGAAGTGGCAGGATAAGAAGGATAAAATTTTCGCGATCGATATGATTTTGATGGAAGGGGTGATTGCTCTACGTCAAGGGGATATTGATCGATCGAAGACACTGCTTAGCCAATTAAAAACGGAGCTACCAAAAGCAAAATTGGATCAAGAGGCGTTAGAGCATTTCCAATTGTTCTTGAACTATTATCAAGCGGAAATTAGCTACCGTTACGGTGATTTTAAACAAGCTAATGCCCTTTACACAGAAGCCTTAGACCAAGCTAAACAGGTGGAATGGCCTGAAGCGATCGCGGCCATCAATAACTGGTTAGCGGACGTAGCTTTATCCCAGGGCAAATATAATGAAGCCGATCGCTTGTTAGGAACGAGCTTACCCGAAGCGGAGAAAAATGGAGATTTAGTTTCCGTTGGTTTCCATCAAAAATCTTGGTCTATTTATTATCTAGCCAAAAATAATCTTGAGGAAGCGAAAAAATTCATTGCCCTCGCCCAGCGGAATTTAACTAGCCAAGGGATTGAAGCGGAGGCCGAAGAAGCCCAAGCCTTTTGGGATTATCTCAAGAAAAAACGCAAAAAAAGAAGAGGTAAGCCCCCCCGTAATTTTGTCAAAAAACAACCTACCTATGATCCCCAAATTGGTAATACCTATTTCTTGGGTTACTAGGGGAGCATGACTATGCAGGAGATTAGGATTGATTAGGCCATGGTAGCCACAATGATCCACTCCCACCCCTATTTGATGTAGGACGGGAGCATCCCACTTTTGCAAAATAGTTAATTTACCCTCGC
>JAAUPO010000427.1 GCA_012033095.1 Synechococcaceae cyanobacterium RL_1_2
ATTGAAAGACAAGTCTAGTAAGGATCGTAAATTAAATAACTTAGAAATTTGTAGGGTATCCTTCAAGGGAGCGTAACCCATCGATATTTAAGTTTTAGATGTTATTAAATTCTTATTCCTAAGTTATATCGGACTACCATTCTTTTTATTTGATATTAAGGTGCAAAATCTTTCAACGTAGGTTAAATCAGCATTTTTTAAACCCAAGAGGTTGTTTATAAAGTTAGGACTTACGCGCAAGCCCCCTAAATTCCCCAAAGTTGGGGGACTTGCTTGAAAGATTGTTCCCAAACATCATAGTTCCCAGGACAGAATCAAAATTTTTGCGTAAGTCCTGTCAATATTACAGAAACCCAATCACAAGCAAAATTAATCCTAAGGCCCCGGTAAAGATCGCTGCGGTGGTCGTGTTTTTCACTGTACGGCTTTCCTTGGCCAACAGTTCTTCTTTGGTATTGAGGCTAATCAAATACTTATTTTCCTTAGCTGTGGGTTGGGTGAGGGTGGGAGTACCGGTTTCATCGCTAATTTGTCCTACCACTAGAGCTTTGCGGCCTATGGGGAAAATCCATTCTTGGTAGCGATAGCCTTTGGTGCGGCGATCGCCTATGGGATTAATCATGGTATTACCTAAAGCCAGGGAAAAAGTCCCCATTCGAATTAACCCCTCCGTAGATAAACCGGGGCGAAACTCATCCATGGATTTGATTTTGGCTATATCCGCATGTTCCGGGTTAACTAACACCGTCCCAGTTTGATCCCGTAACTCAAAGGGGATCGATCGCTGATTTTGACTAATAATGTCAGAGCGGCTTTCAGTGGTTCTAATGGTTTTACCGTCGCTATCCTGTTTGGTTATGGTTTGGTCATATTCATGGGTTACTTTCATCTCATAATAAACACACCGCTCTTCCGCCAAGGGGGAGATCAACGGTTCCCCACAGGTAATATCCCCCCATACTTGCACGTAGTCCCGCCAATTACCTTGGCCAATCTCCTCCGCGATCGCTGCAACGGTGTCCTTAATTTCTCCGGCATTGGTGGGGCGAGCTTTCGCTAAACTAGATAACTTATTTAATCCTTGGGATCTGACAAAAGCTAAAATGCCCGCAGTGATTAGAAGTATGATGCCAAGAACTTTAAAAACCATGGCGTTATTTTCCTCGATTTAACAATAAGTTCAAAATATCAAAATAACTGAGGAAATTGTTTTCGTTTTTTCTACAATCAGGCTGATTAACACCTATGGCTGCAACTTACAAAACCACCGGGATCAACCTCCGTGCTATGGCCATGGGGGAAAGCGATCGCTTAATGACCATTCTCACCGTAGAACAGGGCTTGATTCGGGTGGTAGCCCCCGGCGCAAAAAAAATGAAATCGAGCTTAAGGGGACGGATGGAATTATTTGTGATCAACGATTTATTAATTGTCTCCGGCAAAGGGTTAGATCGGGTTATTCAAGCGGATACAGTGCATTCTTTTCCAAAATTAAGTCGCAGCTTAGTGAAGTTAGCCGCTAGTCAATATTTGGCAGAACTAGCCATTGCCATGACCACCAATGGCCATGAAGAAGCAGCCCTCTATCAAATATTGATTCACCATTGCTGAGATTGGAGGCCGCAGCCCCTGAACCCCAACTCTGGCTTTATGCCCAGCTTAGCCAAGCGGTGTTTCATCTGTTAATGGGCCATGGTATTGTGCCGGACTTTCACCATTGCCTTTTAAGTCAAACGGCCGTTAAACCCACCTTAAACCAGCCCCATGCTAGGGTCGGTATCAGTTTTCTCCATGGCAGCATTATTAACTTGGATAGTCCTAAGTTTAAAAACTTAAATCCCCTGGAGCGATCGCCAGAGGATACAAGCCCCCCCCTAGGGATCGATCGCCGGATTACCCCAGCGGAATTAATGATTTTACAAGGGTTAGCCCAGGAGCAATTACCGGAACTGTTTCAACCCCAAGAACAATTTACGTTGGCTTGGATTCGGGTAGAAAAGTTACTGCGGGATTATGCCCAATATTATCTACACCACCAATTTAAAACAGGGCAAATGTTAGACGATCTCGCACCTCTAGATTTTTAACTATCAAGTAAAACTGGTGTTATAGTCTTTTTAAATAATTAGGGGAAACAAATAGATCTGAAAACATTCCATTGAGAGGAACAGCCACCCCATACTAAATTAAATTGACTATATATGGCAATATCCTAAGTTTTGAATTAATTTCTAGGATTCAGACTAATACCAAAACCGTTTTGTTTAGTATGGGGAAATAATCTTTATTTCAATTGTTGCTGATATTAATAGCTTCAACAATTTCCTTATCCTACGGGGCGGATTTGGTATAATGGAAAAAACCCAAGGCTTTATCTCTATCCTTGGTTAGAACGGTGTTTGTCCTGGCTAAAATTTTAGCGATTGCCCAACAGGCCCATCATTTGGGTTTTGGGTAAAAACCTTTAATTTGATCAAATTCCGTCAACTATAATCTGTGACTAGGTTCTTCAGCCTTGCTGGATCCCCTTGATCGATAATGGAGCCATCCTGAAGAAAAACTGCTCCATCACAATAATCTAATTCACTTAAACGATGGGTTACCCACACCGCTGTGATCCCTTGGGTTTTAACCAACTCTTTAACCTGGGTGACTAATTCCAATTGGGCATCGCTATCGAGCAAGGCACTGGGTTCATCCAATAGCAAAATTTGGGAACGACGGGCGATCGCGCCGGCAATGGCGACCCGTTGTTTTTGACCGCCGCTGAGGGCATAGATTGGACGTTGTTCGTAGGCTCCCAAATTCACCGCCGTTAGGGCTTGGCGTACCCTGGTTTGGAGTTGACGATGGTTTAAGCCTTCTGCCACTAAGCCAAAGGCCACGTCCGCTCCAACAGTGGGCAAAACCAGTTGATGATCGGGGTTTTGAAACACAAAACCCACCCGCCCCGACAGCGAGATCGTGCCCTGTTGCGGCTGGAGCATTTTAGCTAAGATCCTTAACAAGGTTGATTTCCCGCTGCCATTGGCCCCCAACAACATCCATAGTTCTCCCTCAGGAATTTGTAAGGAACAGTCTTTTAAAACTTGGTTGCCGTTGGGCCAATGAAAGCTTAGGTTTTGAATATCGATCGCCGTAGAATTAACCATCGCTATATTCCTGATCTATTTGCGATCGGCGGGAGGGGCCGGGGGCGTAAAGGTAGGAGTATTTTCTGAAGGTTTTTTCGGTTTATCAAGGGTAGGACTAGGGACAGGATCTGCTGGTTTAACGGGAGCTGGTGCCGGTGCCGGTGCCGGTGCTGGTGCTGGTTGGACGTTTTGGGGCGTAGGGGCAGGAGAGGGTTTCGGGACTACCCGAGGGGCATCCCTAATTACCTTTTGTTGTTTTTGATT
>JAAUPO010000428.1 GCA_012033095.1 Synechococcaceae cyanobacterium RL_1_2
GAGGATGTTTGTAGAGCCACCCTTGCCCCCCAGTCTGGGGGAAATTACCTAAATTTTAAGCAAGCAATAAAGTTCGCCAACTTGGGGGATTTAGGGGGCGAATCCACAACATTTGATACTTTTCAAACACGTTCTAAGAGTTGATTATTCAGCGTCAGAAGTAGTTGTGGTTTTTTCTTCTAAAAAGGTAGTGTAAACAAATCCAGCAAGTAATGCCCCCGCGATCGGTGCAATCCAAAAAATGGGTACTTGGGCTAATAACTCCACATTGCCATTCAATGCCACAACGAGGGCTGGGCCAGTACTACGGGCTGGGTTAACGGAAGTATTGGAGATAGGAATACTGATTAAATGAATGAGGGTTAGGCATAGACCGATCGCCGCCCCAGCAAAATTAACGGGGGCATTGGGGGAAGTCGTGCCTAAAATGACGACCAGGAAAATAAAGGTCAGTACAAATTCTGCGATCGCAACGGACAAGAAACCGTAGCCCCCAGGGGAATGATCCCCAAAACCATTGGTTGCAAAAGGATTAGAACCAGATACATCGATGCTACCAAGGATGATCCACAGCACGAGGGAAGCCACGATGCCCCCTAATACTTGGGCAATAATGTAAGGGGCAAGATCTCCTCCTCTAAATCGTTTCCCCATCCATAAACCAAAGGAAACGGCTGGGTTAAAGTGGCCGCCGGAAAATTGACCGAGGGCATAGGCTCCTGTAAATACCGTTAAACCAAACGCGAGGGATACCCCTAAAAAACCAATTCCTAACTGATTATTATCTCCAGTGGGAACGGCAGCAGCAAAAACCGCGCTACCACAACCGCCAAACACTAGCCAAAAAGTGCCAATAAATTCAGCAATATATTTTTTCATACTATTTTGTATTTATTTTTGTTTTTCTAAATTGAAGGGTTAGGCAATCAATCTAAAAATCAAGTCAAAGATTATAGTATCTTGATAAAGTAATTTAAGTACTACAAAAATAGTAACTTTAACTACTTTTTATAATTGCTTTCTTTCTTGAAGAAATACCTGAGTTGATTGTTAATAAATTTTAAGAACATGTTTGATTGATGCAAAAAGTTACTAGAATCTTCCACGAAATTTTCTACGAAATTTTCTAAGTTTGGGTAGCCTAAGAATGTGTTTAAAAAAAACCCCCCCTTGCCCCCCAGCCTGGGGGAAATTACCTAAATTTTAAGCAATAAAGTCCCCCAACTTGGGGAGATTTAGGGTCAACTCAACAATCTTTGATACTTTTCAAACACGTTCTTAGGATTGGGATGTTTTTGTAATTTGCCAACTTAATAAAATTACAGGAATAATGCCCACCATCACGATCGCGAGGGCTGGGGCAGAGGCTTCGATTAGGCGTTCATCGGATGCATATTGATAGACCCGAACAGCGAGGGTATCAAAATTAAAAGGTCTAATAACTAAGGTCGCGGGTAGCTCCTTCATTACATCCACAAACACTAAGATGGCTGAAGTTAATAGGCCCGGAACAATGATGGGCAAATGAACTTTAACCAAGGTATGTAAAGGGGCATAACCTAAGCTACGGGAGGCTTCATCTAGGTTAGGGGTGACTTTTCCTAAGCTTGATTCCACCGCACTAAAACCCACGGCTAAAAATCGCACCACATAGGCGAACAATAACGCCACGATCGTGCCACTAAAAATTAAGCCGGTGGATAGGCCAAATAGGGAGCGGGCGAAACTATCAATGGCATTATCGAGCTGGCCAATGGGGATCATAATGCCCACCGCAATGACGGAGCCAGGAATGGCATAACCACTGGCGGCCACCCTGACGGCTAATTTCATCGGTAAAGTTGGCATCAGACGTTGGCCGTATCCCATAATAATTGCCATAATCAGGGTAATGGCGGCGGTGATGAGGGCTAAGAGCAAACTATGGTTACCTAGTTGCCAAAAGCTTTGATCCATGGTTTCTTCCCAATGGGCGATCGTGAGGTAGGTTAACCTTACCCCAGGAATCACAAACCCGATCGCGACGGGGAAAGCACAGGCTATTGTCGCTAACACCCCTTTAAACCCTGTTAGCTCGTACAGTAAAGAACTAGGATGATTGCCGCCGGTTTCATAGTACCGCGATCGGCGGCGAGACCACCGTTCCACCACAATTAAAATCAAAATGAAGATCATTAAAATGGCAGCTAATTGGGCGGCGGCAATGCGATTATCCCGGCCGAACCAGGTGCGATAGATACCCGTGGTAAAGGTACTAACCCCTAAATATTGCACTGTGCCAAAATCACTGAGGGTTTCCATGAGCACCAGGGCCACCCCGGAAAAAATAGCCGGTCGAGCTAGGGGTAAGGCAATGCGCCCAAAACTACGCCAGGGGCCGCTGCCTAGGGAACGGGCGGCCTCTAGGGTACGGCGAGATTGCTCTAAAAACGCCACCCTCGTTAACAGATAGACGTAGGGATAGAGTACTAGGGTAAACATGGCGATCGCTCCCCCCATACTGCGCACATTGGGAAACCAATATTGATTGGCATTAGTCCAATTAAATAAGCCCCTGAGCAAGGCTTGAAAGGGGCCATAATAGCCTAATAAATCGGTGTAAACGTAGGCCAAAATATAGGCGGGGATGGCTAGGGGCATGAGTAGGGCCCATTGCCAAAACTTTCTTCCCCAAAAATCGCAATTGCTGACGATCCAAGCGGTGCTAATGCCTAAAACACTAACGCCGATCGCCACGCCGATCATCAACGAAAAAGAATTAACAATATAGTCCTTGAGTACGGAGTTGACGAGCTGGCCCCATACTTCCCCTCCGTCGGCAAAAATACTGCTCACTACAAATAAAATCGGGGTTGCAATGAACCCCGCAATCACCATGACAGTGATCGTCCAACTATTCAAAAGGGATAATGTTTTAGAAGCCATACCGCCCATAGGAACCTAAGGTCTCTATTTCCGCCTAGTTAGATAATTCCACGTTGAGATTATTTAATTGTTTTCTGATTAATAGCTCGGATTTGGTGCGGGGCAAGAGGTTAAAGATCTCCCGTAACACATCATCTACTTGCTCGTAGTTAAGTTGGCCTTTCTCGTTAAAAACTTCTTTCCCGTTGGCATCTAAGATAACCGTCTGAGGAATAAAGCCCTCGTAGTAATAACCTTCTTCCTCTTTGGTGTATTTGGATTTAACGGCCATGGAGTCCACCGCGATCGGTAAAATACTCGCGGCTTTACCATAATATTCCTGGAAGCGGGAAACTACTGTGGCGTATTGTTTGGAGTCACTATTATCATCTACGTAGTACACCAAAATCGCCGGTAATTTACGCTCTAGGGATTGTTTGAGGGTCAAGCGAGGGGGTACCAGGGAACCATTGCCGGCATAGACGACAAAG
>JAAUPO010000429.1 GCA_012033095.1 Synechococcaceae cyanobacterium RL_1_2
GTCGTAAACTTTACAGCCCATATCCGTTAGAGCTTGGCTGAGTAAGGTACGTTGGGCAAAAATGGTCTCGATCTGGGGTTGTAACAATGGACGATGGCGGATTACGGCTTGACCGGCGGCTAGGGCGAGTTTATTCACCACAAAGATTTGGCCCGCTCGGTAAAGATAATCGATGGTGATGGGGTTTGCGATCGCGTAACCGACTCTTAACCCCGCTAACCCGAAACTTTTCGATAAACTCCGCAGCACAATTAAATTGGGATAATCCTGCAACCACGGCACGACGGTGACCCCAGAAAATTCAAAGTAACATTCATCCACCACCACAAGACCTTGGGGAAATTGGTCTAGGCAGGATTTGAGACGATCGAGGCTGACGAGGTTGGCGGTGGGGTTGTTGGGGTTAGCGATAAAAATTAGTTTAGAGCGATCGCTGATTTTGCTCATCAGATCCTCTAAATCCAGATCAAAATCAGCAGTGCGGCCCACATCCACCACTTTACCGCCCACCAATTGGGTGGCCAGGTCATACACAAAAAAGGTGGGGCGAGGTAATAATACTTCCTGGCCTGGTTGCACAAATACTTTCAAAATAAGCTCAATCAAATCATCGGAGCCGTTACCGATAATGATTTGATCCGGATTGACCCCAACATAATCTGCTAAATCCTCCCGCAGTTCCCCCCCCACCATGGCCGGATAACGGTTAATGTCCTGGGTGGCCACCGCGATCGCTTCTTTTATTTCCGGTAAAGGCCCATAGGGAAATTCCCCCTTATCCAAACGAATCACCCCCTGGGGTTTAGGGACAGGTGTCTTAACTGGCAGATTTTTGATGTGGGCATTAACAAGGTGATGGATCAGATCAGTCAAGGTTTTACGGGGGTTAGGAACACATGGGCTATTTTACCGTTTTTCTGTGGGAATCCATAAAGCTGCACAACCATTTTTCTGAATCCTGATTCCCCTTCCATGATGGAGTTACAGCGAGATCAATACCTTCTACTTTCTGGGAAATTATGGGTTTTAACCTTCCTTTGTCTATCCATGGAACAGAAAGCAATCATCATTACCCTTAACTTTTACCCCCCAGTCCATTAATTGCGGTTGAGGGTTTGTGATTTACTGTGATCCATCGAACGACCATAACCCAACCCTGACCAGATCTAACCACGGGAAGCGATCGCGTTGTTGCCTCAATTCAATCTCAACTTAACCCTAACCTAACCTAACCTAACCTTAATTTAATTTTCCTTACCCTAACCTCATCCTATGTTATTGCAATATCTTGGCTTTAACGGTGGCTTTGCGCTGCTGTGCTTATTAATTTTTGCCCTACTCAATTGGTTACATCTCCCCGCCGGTCAACTGATTGATTGGGTGATCGGCATCGCTAGTTTTTGGTGGTTGATGGTCATTGTGACCATTCCCTGGAACGTCCATTTTGATGCAAAGGAAGTCATCAACGAGGCGGACATTTCCCAAAAAAAGGGATTCCCGTCGATCTGAATCAGCTCAATTACGTTAAAAAATTGGCTTTTTGGTCAGTGGCGATCGCGATCCTTTTACACATCAGTTCGGCCATCGGCTTATATACCCTGGCGGCCCTGGGCATTAGCCAAGTGGGTTATGTGAGTTCAGCGGCCACGGTACTCCTCACGGGGTTAAGGCCAGCTATTCGACTGTATATGTACATTGTGGTTCGCCTGGGTTCCATCAAACGTCAGATTAAATACCCCAGGGAAGACGTGCTTAGTCTCAAAGCCAAGGTGGAAGGATTGATCGCAGATGTTAAAGCGATCGAGGCCAAATTAAACCTCAATGAGCCGCGATCGTGGGCTGCCCAACAACAAACCAAAGTGGAAAGTAACGCCCAAAGTCTGAGGCAATTGCGGGCGGAAATAGAGCAACAGGAAGCCCATAATCAAGTGGCCCATACCCAGATTTTAAGGGAATCCAAAAATGCCATTTCCCAATTGACCGCCGACAGTGAATTCTTAGGCCATGCCCGGGAAATTATTCGGTTTTTCAAAGAGGCTTAGCGGCGATCGCCAGGTTATTTTAAACTGTACTAATTGATTTTTAATAACCATCCGTGATTAACCTCCGTCACTTCCTATGACCATTTCCCGCACCATCTGCCTTGGTTTTATGGCCGTAATTACGATCGGGGCAATCTTACTAATGTTGCCCATTTCCATGGTGGATGGTCACTGGCATAGCCCGGTGGTAGCTTTATTTACTTCCACTTCGGCGGTATGTGTAACGGGCTTAATTGTGGTGGATACGGGGACTTACTTTTCCGGATTTGGCCAAGCCGTCATTTTACTGCTGATTCAGTTGGGGGGGTTGGGCTATATGACCATCACCACCTTTTTAATGTTGCTACTGCGCAAAAAGTTTGACTTTAGCCAAAAGTTTGCTATTCAAGAATCCTTCGATCGCCCTTTTTTACTGGGAAGTCGCAACCTCATTATTTCAATCCTGGCTACGACCCTAGTTTTTGAACTGACTGGGGTATTCTTTTTATTCCAAATTTTTGCCGGTCGCTTTGGGGTGGGTCAAGGGTTATGGTTATCCATTTTCCATAGTATTAGTGCTTGGAATAATGCCGGTTTTAGTCTATTTGCCGATAGCTTGATCGGTTACCAAAGCCATTGGGGTTTAAACTTGGTGATCTCCGGCCTCATTATTTTTGGGGGCATTGGCTACCAGACCATTATTGAAATGTTTTACTGGGTACGCGATCGCTTAACGGGGGAAAAACAACGGGCACATTTTTCCCTTAATTTTAAAGTAGTCACCAGTACCACCATCTTTTTACTGTTACTAGGGACAGTGGCCTTTTTCCTCACCGAATTAACCAACGAAGATATGGTCGCCAATGTACCGATCCCCACCCAAATTTTAGAATCTTGGTTTCAATCAGTGACCACCCGCACCGCTGGTTTTAACACGATCGATTTAGCAAAAATGACCGAAACGGGTCTATTTATCACCATTGTGTTAATGTTCATCGGGGCTAGCCCTAGTGGTACTGGGGGAGGCATTAAAACCACCACCGTAAGAATTTTAGCTAGTTGTACCCGTTCCATTTTACAAGGTAAGGAAGGGGTCACCATTTACCAACGGAGCATTCCCATCAACCTAATCCTCAAAGCCGTCGGTGTAATCTTTGGCTCGATCATGACCGTCGCGATCGCCACCACCCTAATTTCTTTGACCGATAGCAATTTCCGGTTTATTGAGCTATGTTTTGAAGTGGTTTCTGCCTTTGCCACGGTGGGTCTATCCGTGGGGATTACCGCAAAACTTTCCTTGTGGGGTCAATTGATTTTAATTGCCATTATGTACATTGGCCGGGTGGCATTTTGCTATTAATCGCCGCGATCG
>JAAUPO010000430.1 GCA_012033095.1 Synechococcaceae cyanobacterium RL_1_2
GATTACTGCATTACTGATAGGCTCCATGCCCTCACAGGAGCAAATCAAATTACGATCGCCGTGGGCATTATCTACCCGCCCCACTATCGGCCAAAATTTATGGTGACGAGTCCAAGGGGTGGGGTAGGCTGCCACTTCCCGACTATAGGGATGGTTCCACTGGCCACAAATTAGAGATTGGGCGGTATGGGGTGCATTTTTTAAGGGATTATCTTCGCGATCGCTGGTGCCGTTTTCGATGGCCATGGCTTCATCTCGGATGGCAATCAATGCTTCACAGAACCGATCTAATTCTGCTAAGGATTCACTTTCAGTCGGTTCAATCATCATGGTTCCAGGCACAGGCCAAGAAATAGTTGGGGCATGGAAACCATAATCCATTAACCGTTTAGCCACGTCAGCGACCTCAATGCCAGCTCGACCTTTGAGGGGGCGTAGGTCAATGATACATTCATGGGCCACTAACCCCGATTCCCCCTTAAATAAAATGGGATAATGGTGATCGAGGCGGTGGGCGATATAGTTCGCATTCAAAATGGCTACTTTGGTGGCTTTGGTTAAACCCTCGGTACCCATCATGGCAATGTACATCCAAGAAATGGGTAGGATGGATGCGCTACCCCAGGGGGCGGCAGAAATTAGGCCAATGGCATCACCGCGATCGCTCGTTAAATCCGTAGTGGGTAGGAAAGGTACTAAGTGACTAGCGACCCCAATGGGGCCCATGCCGGGGCCACCGCCACCGTGGGGAATGCAGAAGGTTTTATGGAGGTTGAGGTGGCAAACATCCGCTCCAAAATCCCCCGGACGACATAGACCAACCAGGGCATTCATGTTAGCCCCATCTAAATAGACCTGGCCACCGTACTGATGGATAATGGCACAAATATCCGTGATCCCAGCTTCAAAGACCCCATGGGTAGAAGGGTAGGTTACCATTAAAGCCCCTAATTCCCGTTGATGCTTGTGGGCTTTTGCGGTTAAATCTTCAATATCAATATCCCCGCGATCGTTACATTTTACCGGAATCACTTTCATGCCATTCATCACCGCCGAAGCCGGATTTGTACCATGGCCGATTCTGGGATCAGGCAAATGGTACGGCCCGATTCCCCCCGTTGTTGATGGTAACGGCGGATTACTTGCAGACCAGCGTATTCTCCCTGGGAACCAGCGTTGGGCTGGAGGGAAACCCCCGCAAAGCCGGTGATTTCCCCTAACCATTGTTCTAGTTGGGTAAATAGTTGTTGATAGCCTTGGGCCTGATCCAGGGGAGCGTAGGGATGGAGCTGACTAAACTCAGGCCAGCTCACCGGGATCATTTCGGCGGTGGCGTTGAGTTTCATCGTACAAGAACCGAGGGGAATCATGGAGTTGGTCAGGGATAAATCCTTACTTTCTAAATGATGGAGGTAGCGTAAGAGCTCCGTTTCTGTGCGGTATTGCTCAAATACGGGATCTTGCAGATAGGGGCTAGTGCGTTGGGCAAAATCGGGGATCCGGTTGGCAGGGGTAGCGATCGCGGTAAATTCGAGTTTGCGATCTGGGGTAAAGATTTGCCATAATTGCTCCACCTGTTCTGGGGTGTTGGTTTCATCAAAACTGATCCCTACCATGGTGGGGGAAACGGTTCTGAGGTTAATATGCTGCTGGTGGGCCCGATCGTTAATCCGGGTTAAAGCTTCTGGGGATAGCTCCACGGTTACGGTGTCAAATACGGCTTGGCCGTTTACGTTAAAGCCTAATTGCTCTAAACCTTGGGCAAAGGTGACGGTGAGTTGATTGATTCTCGTCGCGATCGCCTTCAGCCCTTCAGCCCCATGGTACACCCCATACATCGAGGCCATCACTGCCAATAACACTTGGGCTGTACAAATATTACTGGTGGCTTTATCCCGACGAATGTGTTGCTCTCTGGTTTGTAGTGCAAGACGAAGGGCGGGTTGGCCATAGCTATCCTTAGAAATACCGACAATGCGGCCCGGAATTTGGCGTTTAAATTGATCCCTAGTGGCAAAGTACGCGGCATGGGGGCCACCATAGCCCATGGGCACCCCAAACCGTTGGGTACTACCGATCGCAATATCAGCTCCCAATTCCCCCGGTGGGGTTAATAGACATAAACTCAATGGATCTGCGGCCATGGTCACTAAACCTTGCTGACGATGTACCTGCTCAATTAAAGCCCGATAATCGATAATTTCCCCTGTGGTGGTCGGGTATTGTACTAACACCCCAAAAATTGCTGCTTCCGTTTCAACATCAAACTGATGGGCATCGGCCACGATAATCTCGATCCCTAGGGCCTCTGCCCTTGTTGCTACCACTGCGATGGTTTGGGGATGGCATTGGGCATCTACCAAAAACCGATGAGATTTATTTTTAGCACACACCAAACTCATGGCCATGGCTTCCGCAGCGGCAGTACCTTCATCTAGTAAGGACGCATTCGCAATTTCTAAACCAGTCAAATCCATGACCATGGTTTGAAAATTTAATAAAGCTTCTAACCGCCCTTGGGCAATTTCCGGTTGGTAGGGAGTATAGGCAGTGTACCAACCCGGATTTTCTAAAACGTTACGCTGAATAACTCCTGGAGTTAGGCAATGGTAATAACCCATGCCAAGATGGGAGCGATAAATTTTATTTTGGGCCGCGATCGCTTTTAACTGACTTAAAGCATCGTGTTCCTGTTGGGGAGCGGGTAAATTTGGTAAATTTAACGATTTTTTATAGCGAATATTATCTGGAATTGTTTGATCGATTAATTGGTCAAGACTAGGAAAACCAAGAACTTTGAGCATCTGCTCTTCTTCCTGCTCATTAATTCCTAGGTGGCGGCTAGCAAAATTTTGGTAATAACTCATGGAGGGGAAACTCTAACGCAAGTGGTTTTGGGAAAGATCAATAATCAAAGATCTATGATCTATAAGATAATTAGAGATATTTATTCTAATTAATTTCTAATTGATATTTTCTCCTAGGCGACGGAAACAAACCCTAAAGCAAATTGATAGCCGTAGTCATCAAAGTTACAAGCATTTATAACGGGGCGTTGGTTAATTTAGGAATGACAGGACTTACGCAAAAATTTCGATTCTGTCCTAGGAACCATGATATTTGGGGATGTTTGAGGACAATCGTTCAAGCAAGCCCCCCCCATTTGGGAAATTTAGGGGGCTTGTGCGTAAGTCCTAAATGAGTTTAAAAGCGGTTTAACTTTTAGGCTCTTTATTGGTAAAGGAAAGACTACCTAATTAATTACCACCAGCTTATAGAACCCATTTGAGATCTTGATTTTGAACAATAAACAATAAGGCTTTCAGGTATATCGCTTTTAACGGTCAATGCACAGCAAGACTTGAGCCGAACCAACCTTAATCAAAT
>JAAUPO010000431.1 GCA_012033095.1 Synechococcaceae cyanobacterium RL_1_2
TTTTAACAATAAAAAAAGAAAATAAACTCACAATATTGTTTTAAGATCAAAATATCGGCTCTCGAATCACAAAAGTAGTATGTTTGAATTGTTCTATTTGGTGTCATCACCTGCTGAATGTAGGTTCCCATACCAAACAAAACGGTTTTAGGATAAGACAACTAAGCCATGGCAAAATGCGGGTTTTTGCTTATCCCGAACTCAGGTTAAGTAGTTTCCATTACCTAGGGCTGATCTGTCGCGATTATTTTACAATTTATCGTCAATTCAATTTAGTATAGGATGGCTGCTCCTTGCTACAGAATGCTTTTAGCTCTATTTATTTCCCATAATTATTCAAAAAGACTATATTATTGTTTCCCAGGATTAGAAGGAGGAATATTTTTATTCCCCTGTAATTGTTTCCGCCCATTTTTGACAATTTTAAGCATTTGTAATAACTGGATTTCAATACTACCTAAGCTTTGATCCGCGTACATATCAGCCCCTTGCTGAATTTCTGCACATTCATCTAACGTATCCTGCTTAAACTGTTCTAGTTGTTTTTGGGTTTCGCGCCGAACTAGATCAATTTCTTCATTGTTTTCTAAACGCATTTGCTCACATTCCCGTTCAGTCCGTTGCCGTAGTAACTCGGCCTCCCGTTCCGCATGTTGGATGATGCCCGATTCATTCAAAATTTGATTAGCCCGTTTTTCCGCCGCTTCAATGATTTCTTGGGCGTAATTTTCCGCATCGGTAATGATTTGCTCTTGATAGTGCAAAATTTCCATTGCCTGCTCAAAGGATTTTGGCAAATTCAGACGAATGGCATCTAATTGATCCAAGATCTCATCTTCATTCACAATGGTTAATTTCGTGAAGATGATTTTGCTGCTTTCTAAGATAAGTTCTTCTAATTCATCAAGCTGACGTTGAATATCCAAAGTCGCTTTACGATTACTGGAATTTACTTCATTATCGGCGGAGTCTGTTCGTAACATGTGTATAGATCTTGGGCGACATTAATAGGTACAAGATGGTCAATTTTTCCGCCAAACTGGGCTATTTCCTTAACCACGCTACTACTCAGGAAACTATATTCCTTGGATGTAGCTAAAAAGAAGGTTTCCACTTCTTCCCCTAGGGTTTTATTAGTATGGGCCATCTGTAATTCCTTTTCAAAATCCGATAGTACCCGCAACCCCCTTAGGATAACCCCAGCTTGATGTTGTCGAGCGTATTCTACAGTTAAACCAATAAAACTATCAACCTCTACGTTCTCTAAATGGTCAATGGATTGGTGAATTTGGTGCAATCTTTTTTCCACTGGAAATAGGGGCTGTTTATAGGGATTAACAGAAATAATCACAATGACGCGATCGAAGAGTTTGGAGGCCCGTTCGATCACATCAAGATGGCCAAGGGTAATGGGATCAAAACTTCCAGGATAGAGAGCAATCAAAATTAATAAATTAAATGGATATAGAAATAATTAATGGAATAACTTTTAGTGTATGGGGATTTGTAATCAGGGCCTAGGGTGTGGGGAAGATGGGCTTGTTACGTTGAATTTTAGGTTAGGGCGATCGCTAAGATGGTTGCCCGTTAAGGAATAAAGCTTTACCGCCTATAAAATCGAACTTCTTCCCTAATGATTAATTTGCCTTCTCGCTTAAAAATATTTATTCTTGAGCGTCGTTGTTATCTGGTTTGCTTGTTGCTCAGTATTGGGTTAGGGCTACTCTCTCGATCTTCCCTAGTGCCTTTACCTTCATTTATTGCTACCTATGGGGGGGATACTATCTGGGCTGCAATGGTCTTTTTTTTGGGGGGTGTCTATGGCCCGATGGGAAAAAATGGCAGTTAGCGATCGCGGCCTTAGTTTTTTCCTGGGCGATCGAGTTTTCCCAGCTTTACCAAAGTCCATGGCTTAACCATGTTCGTAATTATCGGTTAGGGGGCCTTATCCTGGGATTTGGCTTTAAAGTAGCGATCTAATTTGTTATATGGTGGGAACCCTCATGGCTGTTACGATTATGCATTTCCTCGCAACAATTAAAGCCCATCCCCTTAAAAAGCATGAAAACCATAGCCATTAGAACTTTGTTCCGGTGGGGAAACCTGATCCCCTAGTAATCGGAGCCGCGATCGATATAATTCATACATAATCCCATACATAATCTATAGACCGGTTATCCCTTCTCCAAATCTATGGGATTGGCTTTGTTCAATGCATGGGGCCGCGATCGCCTTCCAACAACAATTTGTAAAATTAATTTCCATCAGCAATCAAATTACCCATCATTCCCATGGCAAAAAAAGTACTAATGTGGTTAAGTCTAGCCCTAATGTTTCCGTTAGGGGCTTGCTCTCTTCTCGATGCTGAATCCGATCAAGGCTCTACACCAACGCCACCCATTGTTACCGAAGAGATGAAAGCAGTGCTCTTAACCCAAGGCCAAATGATTGTGAATTTTCCGAAGGATTGGAATTTGAATCAAGAAACCAATCCCTACGACGTACAGTATCTATCCCCCCGACGGAGATACCAATATGGGCATTTTTCTTTACGCTAAGGAAGATTTAGCCCAAGAAGATGGCATTCAAAAGCTCCTTGATTTTCATGTGGAAGATTTACAGTCCAAACGTCAAAATTTTAAATTAATGGAACCCCAAACCACGATCGAAACAGCCGATAAAACCATAACCCAGGTGGTTTATTCCGGGGAAAAAAGTGGGGGAGCATTTTATTATCAGTTTGCCGCGATCGAGTTTAAAGACGGTAACACCACCATTCCCATTACCTTAGCGGTCTCCTTCCCCAGTGCTTGGGACAACAGCAAAGCAACCCTCACCAAAATTCATAACTCCTTCACTAGCCTCTTATCATCACCCCAAAAACCTTAATCACGGACTATAGCAATCCTAAATAGCTTGTGGCAATTGAGTACATTAAAAGCCAAGTCTATTAAGGATCTTGGGTCGTGCTAAAGGTGTAAGGCTTACCAGGGGACAAAGTACTTGCTTCCTTTACAAATTGAGCTTTTTGGGGTTTCCCTCCACAAAATAATTAAATGGATTTAGGGGCAGAAGGCTTTGATCCTCAATTACAAAATTCTGGGAAAGGGTTAATTTTTCGTTATTGGGGGGACTTGCTTGAACGATTGTCCCCAAACATCATGGTTTCTAGGACAGAATCGAAATTTTTGCGTAAGTCCTGTACAAGTTATACAAGTAAGGATCTTGAAGCTTCAATCCCTTGATTAGGATCGTGAATTAAATAACTTAGCGATTTGTGGGGTCTCCTGCGAGTGAAGGTAACCTAATGGGGATTTAAGTTTTAGATGTTATTAATTTCTTATTCCTTATCAAATTATTCCAGGTTTCAACATCCTTACGGCTTTA
>JAAUPO010000432.1 GCA_012033095.1 Synechococcaceae cyanobacterium RL_1_2
CAGAGGAGTTAAATGATGACATCATCAGCGATCGCGACCCTGTCGGGGGTTGGTTTACATTCCGGCCACCATACCACCGTCACCCTCCGGCCAGGGGTCAGGGGCAGTGGGATTAACTTTATTCGCATGGATCTAACGGACCAACCGACCATTCCGGTGAATTTGAACCAAATCTCCTCAGCAACCCTTTCCACCGAATTAGGCCACGATCAAGCCAAGGTCAGAACGGTGGAACATTTGCTATCGGCGTTATTTGCCCATGGTGTAACGGATCTGGCCATTGAGATCGATGGGGCCGAAGTTCCGTTATTGATGGGTCAGCCAAAATGTGGAGTGACGCGATCGCGGACTACGGAACCCCAAACTACTCCTTAAGCCAACATTGCCCACTGATCCTTCCTGTCGCCGTTAGTGTGTATGACCGAGATAGTTTTGTGCTGGCCATGCCCGCCACGGAATTATGTTTTACCTATGGCATTGATTTTCCCTATGGCCCCATCGGCCAACAATGGCATATTGGTATCCCGATCGCGAAAGTTTTGGCCAAACCATTGCCCCAGCCCGCACGTTTGGGTTTGCCGATCAAATCGAGCAACTTCGCCAAGCCGGTTTAATCCAAGGGGGGGAGCAGACATGCCCTGGTCTGCGATCGAGAACAATGGCTCGAACCCCCCCTTAAGGTTTCCAAAACGAGCCGGTTCCGTCATAAACTCTTAGACTTAGTAGGAGATTTGAGCCTAGTGGGAGCTTTACCCCAGGCCCATTATGTAGCCTATAAAGCTAGCCATCAACTCCACCTCAACTTTGCCCAAAACCTTCATCATCAGTTATCAAACCTATGACGGAACCAGACGCAACCAGCACCCCGATCACCTTTAACTGTGAACAGATCCACGAGCTGCTGCCCCACCGTTACCCCTTTGCCCTCGTTGATCGGATTTTGGAATACATCCCTGGGGAAAAAGCAGTGGGTTTAAAAAATGTAACCTACAATGAACCATTTTTTCCTGGTCATATTCCCCAAAAAGCTCTAATGCCAGGGGTATTGATCGTAGAAGCCATGGCCCAAGTGGGGGGCATTGTCCTTACCCAATTACCCGCCTCCCAAGGTAAATTTTTCGCCTTTGCTGGCATTGATGGGGTCAGATTTCGCGCTCCGGTGGTGCCGGGGGATCAGTTAATTATGACCGTGGAATTATTGACAGTAAAAAGGGGACGGATTGCCAAAATGAAAGGGGTTGGCATGGTCGGCGATCGCAAGGTGGTAGAAGGAGAAATGTTATTTTCCGTCATTGATTTTTAACGATTTTTAATCCTTGAGAATCTTTGTAAATCTTAGGAGTTAGCAAAACTAACCATAACAATTGCTGATGGATCCCCTAGATCAATTTGCACCGTCAGCAATCAAGGTATATTTTTGTTAAGCAAATACAATTTAACTTGATCTCCTTCGTTCATCCCCTGTTGATCGGTTTTTATACCCACTGAACCATTACACCTCCTATGATTCACCCCACCGCAATAATCCACCCATCAGCTCAACTAGCTGCGGACGTTTCTATTGGGCCCTACGCGGTGATTGGGGAAGATGTATCCATTGGAGCAGGGACCACCGTCGCCAGCCATGCCATCATTCACGGCCCCACGGAGATCGGGCAAGAAAATAAAATCTTTCCTGGGGCGGCTATTGGCCTAGATCCCCAGGATCTGAAGTATAAAGGCGATCGCAGCTATGTACGTATTGGCGATCGCAATACCCTACGGGAATACGTCACCGTTAATCGCGCTACCCATGAAGGAGAAGAAACCCGCATTGGTAACGACAATTTATTGATGGCTTATGTCCATGTCGCCCATAACTGCATCATTGAAAACCAAGTAATTATTTCCAACAGTGTCGCCCTAGCGGGCCATGTCAAAATTGAAAGCCGGGCGGTGATTGGCGGCATTGTGGGGGTACATCAATTTGTCCACATCGGCAAAATGGCCATGATCGCCGGTATGACCCGCATCGTGAGGGATGTACCCCCTTTTATGCTAGTGGAGGGCAGTCCGGCTAAGGTTAGAACCCTAAACATGACTGGTCTTAAGCGAGCAAATATCTCTTCCGAAGAATTAAAGTTAATGAAACAAGCGTTCCGTCATCTTTACCGATCGGAATTACCCCCCACTAAAGCCGCAGCGACTTTATTAGACCTAGGGAGTAACCCCTACCTAGAGCATCTTCATCATTTTCTTTGTGCTTCCATGGATAGCGATCGCCGGGGCTTGATTCCTGGCAATTTCTAGAGGTTGATCAGAGTGGATCAAGGGTGATAGTAACGGTTGTCCCCGAATATTCCCCGTAACTAATAATCCACAAATGATAAGATTAGGGGTAATCATTTGACCATTTAAGACCTACTCTCCCATGGGTGATAATAGCCAACTCGAACTTCAATTCCAAAAAGCATCCCATAAAAAACAATTAGAATTAATTCCCGAATTAGTTCATCAGGGGGAACCTGGTCTTACAATCCTTCAAAATTTTCTCAAAGATCATCATGGCAATAACGATAATCTTGGGGTGATGGGGGCAGCTTATCAAGCTCTTTACCAAACTGACGATAGTCATATTCAGTCTTTTCTCGCTACTAATTTTCCCCAAGGCTTAGTTCCTTTAGTTTCAAAAAAAGGGGTTGATTATTATGAATTATATCTTGCCCTTTTAACCCAGGATTTTCAGCAAGCCGATCTAATTACGTCTGAAAAAATGAAGGAAATTGCTGGGCCAGGAGCGGTAAAACGCAAGTGGCTTTATTTTACCGAGGTGGAACAGTTCCCGATCGAAGATCTACAAACCATTGATCGCCTATGGCAAGTACACTCCGCAGGAAAATTTGGCTTTTCCGTACAAAGAAAAATTTGGTTAGCCCTTGGGAAAATTTTGATAAATTTTGGCCGAAAATTGCCTGGCGAGCAGAGGGCAAATGGACTCGTTACCCCGATGAATTTATTTGGGATTTAAGGGCCCCACGGGGCCATCTTCCTTTGTCCAACCAACTAAGGGGCGCAAGGGTTATCAATGCCTTACTCAATCATCCGGCCTGGCTTGAGGAGGTCTAGCCTAATCCATCAGAATCTCAAGTATAGTCAATTTAGTTTAGTCTGGGATGGTTTTATCTTGATGTGGAATGCTTTTAGCTTTATTTGCTTCCCGTAATTATTCAAAAAGACTATAAGTACCGTTATTTGGAATTTGACCGCCTCTAATTTTTTACTTGATAGGGTTTTGAGAGTGCCAATAATGAACATATCATAGGACTTACTCAAAAATTTTGATTCTGTCCTGCATGATTGACCTGTCGTGATCAGGTTGGCTACGGCTATACCTTCAATTATG